>CANQZL010000110.1 GCA_947628325.1 uncultured Bacilli bacterium | reverse complement strand
GGAGCATCATTAATACCATCCCCAATAAATGCTACTTTACCTTTCTTATTACTTTTAATTAACTGAGCTAATAATTGATACTTATTTTCAGGAAGTAATTCATACTCTACTTCTTTAATACCTAAAGAAGAAGCAATATTTAAAGCTGTATCTTTATTATCTCCTGTATACATATATGGAGTTATATTCATTTTATTTAAATAACTTATAGTATTTTTAGCTTCTTTCTTAATAGTATCGGTTAATTCTAACTTTGCAATTATATCTTCATCAACTTTTAAATATATAGAATCATCTTTAGTAGGAGCTTTAATAAATGAAGAACTTCCTATAACTACTTTTTGGTTATTTATTTCATAAGTTAGCCCTTTACCAGCTATTTCTTTAAAATTATGAATTTGTTTATTATTAGGTTTAACATTAAAATTATGAATAATAGAATTAGCTAAAGGATGTGTTGATAAAGATTCGCCATTAACATAGTAATTTATTATTTCTTCCTTTTTATATGTATCATCTAATATTATTAAGTTATAACTATCAAATTTACCAGTTGTTAAAGTACCTGTTTTATCAAAGACAATTTTATTTATATTTTTAAAACTATCTAAGTAATCACTACCTTTAATTAAGATACCTTCTTTAGAAGCAGCTCCTATACCAGTAAAGTAACTTAAAGGAACCGATATTGCAATTGCACAAGGACAAGAAATAACTAAGAAACTTAAAGCTCGATAAATAGCATCACTTTTTGAAATATCAAAAATTATAGGAAATGTTAAAGCTACTAAGATAGCTAAAATAATAACAATTGGAGTATATATTTTAGCTGCTTTAGCTACAAAATTTTCTGTATGAGCTTTACGATTAGTAGCATTTTCAACTAAATCTAGAATACGAGATACTGTACTATCTTCATAAAGATTAGTTACTTTAAGTAAGATAACATCACCAATATTAATACATCCCGATAAGACCTCACTACCCTTTTTTACTTCAAGAGGTCTAGATTCTCCAGTTAAAGCTACAGTATTTAATGATGTAGATCCTTCTATAACTATTCCATCTAAAGGAACTTTTTCACCTTTTTTAACAATAATATTATCTCCTACTTTGACATTAGATGGATTAACTTTAACTATTTCATCTTTAACTTTTAAATTAGCATATTCAGGTTTTATATCCATTAAATTAGCAATTTCTTTACGTGATTTATTAACAGCTAAATGTTCTAAGATTTCTCCAATATCATATAGTATTACAACCATTAATCCTTCTAAAGTATTATGCGTAAAATAAGCTCCAATACAAGAAATAGTAATTAATAAGTTCTCATCAATTGTAAATGATTTAAATAATAGTTTTATAGCTTTAATAAATATTTCATATAAAAATATAATATAGGCAATAACATAAAGAATACTACCAAAAGTATCATGATTAACATAAGCAATTAAAGTAATAAAAAGACCAATAACTAATTTAATAATATCAAAGATAACTTCATCATTTTGTTCTTCATCTAATTCAAGTAATGTAACATCAGGTTCAACTTCTTGAATTTTAGAAGTAATATATTTTTTTAAATCTTTTTCATTAGAAGAAAAACTTAAAGTCAATTTAGAATAGTTTACTCTAACATCTTCTATATTAGGTAATTTATTTAAATGTTCTTCTATTTTATTAGCACAATTAGCACAATCTAAGTTATGTAAACGATATTTATATTTCGTCAATATGTTCAACTCCCATCATAAATATTTTCTCTATATGATTATCAGCTAAAGAATAATAGGTATTTTGACCATCTTTACGATATTTAACTAATTTAGATTGTTTAAGTATTCTAAGTTGATGTGATACAGCTGATTGTGAAACATTTATTAACTCTGATATATCATTAACACATAGTTCTTTATGCAATAAGACATTAATTATTTTAACTCTTGTAGAATCTCCAAATATTTTAAATAGTTCTGCTAAATCAATTGATTTTTCTTCACTTAACATTTCCATTTACAAGCCTCTTCTCTTTATATATATGAATATAATATTAATATATGAATAATTGTTCATGTATTAATATTATATTCTTGTAAAAAGATAAAGTCAATAACCAAGAAAAAAAGTCTACTAATGTAGACTTATTTAACGACAATATTGACAATTTTACCTTTAACAACAATAATTTTAACTATTTCTTTTCCTTCTGTAAATTTAATTACATTATTTTCTTTCAAGGCTTTTTCTTTAACAGAGTCTTCATTTTCATCTATTCCAACAGTAATAGAAGCTCTTAATTTACCATTTACTTGAACACCAATAGTTTTTTCATTATCAACAGTTTTATTTTCATCATAAACTGGCCAAGAACTATAGCAGATTGGTTGGTAACCAATTTGTTCATTTAATTCTTCTGTAACATGAGGTGCTAATGGATTAAGTAATGTTAATAATAAGTGATAATCTTCTTTAGTAATACTTTCTTTATCATCATAAGCATTAGTTAAAATCATTAAGGTTGAAACAACTGTATTATAAGCCATATGAGTTAAATCATATTCTACTTTTTTAATACTCTTATGAATTAAATTTTCTAAGTCTTTAGAATATTCTTTACCATCAACAACTTTATCTTTTAATCTTACTACTTTATCGATAAAACGTTTACATCCTCTTAAAGAATCTGTACTCCAAGGAGCATCTTGTTCATAATCTCCCATAAACATTTCATAGACTCTTAAAGTATCAGCTCCAACTTCTTTAATAATATCATCAGGGTTAATAACATTACCTTTTGATTTACTCATTTTTTCATTATTAGAACCTAATACCATACCATGGCTTACTCTTGTCCAAATCATTTCTTTATGAGGAACTAAGCCAATGTTATATAAGAATTGTACCCAGAATCTAGCATATAATAAGTGTCTTGCTGTATGTTCCATTCCACCATTATACCAATCTACTCTATTCCAGTATTTCATTGCTTCCATCGAAGCAAATTCTTTGGTATTATGAGGATCCATAAATCTTAAGAAGTACCAACTTGATCCTGCCCAGTTAGGCATTGTATCTGTTTCTCTTTTAGCTGGTCCACCACAACAAGGACATTTAGTATTTACCCACTCTGTTATTTTAGCTAATGGACTTTCGCCATTTTCAGTTGGTTCATATTCTGCAACATCAGGAAGTAATAAAGGCAAATCTTCTTCTTTCATAGGTTGCCATCCACATTTTTCACAATAAATCATTGGAATTGGTTCACCCCAGAATCTTTGTCTTGAGAAAATCCAATCTCTCATTTTATAATTATTAACTACTCTACCAATGCCTTTATCAACTAACATTTTCGTAATAGCTTCTTTAGCTTCTAAAACACTCATTCCACTAAATTCTTCAGAATTAACAAGTTTAGCTTCATTATTATTTAAATAATCGTATTTTTCATAAGCTTTTTCTTTTATATTGCCACCCGTAATAACTTCTACGATATCTAATTTATGAACTTGGGCATATTCATAGTCTCTTTGATCATGTGCTGGTACTGCCATAACAGCTCCAGTTCCATAATCTCCTAAGACAAAGTCCCCTAAATATATTGGAACTTCTTGACCATTAATTGGATTGATTGCTTTAATACCTTTAACTAAAACACCTGTTTTGCCTTTATTAAGTTCTGTTCTATCCATATTAGATTTTTTACTAGTTTCTTCAATATATGCTAATACTTCATCTTTATTTTCAACTCTAGGCATTAATTCTTTAATTAATTTACCATCTGGTGCAATTACAAAGAATGTAATACCATAAATAGTTTCGATACAAGTTGTAAAAATAGAAAATTTCCCTCCACCAACAATATCGACATCTACTTCAACACCTGTTGATTTACCAATCCAATTAATTTGTCCTAATTTAACTTTTTGGGCAAAATTAGTATCATCTAATCCTTTAAGTAAATCTTCGGCATAATCACTCATTCTAAGCATCCATTGTGATTTTTCTTTCTGAATTACTTGACTTCCACATCTTTCACAAACTCCACCAGCAGCATCTTCATTAGATAAAACTGACTTACAAGTAGGACACCAATTAACTGGAACAGTTGCTTTATAAGCCATATTATGTTTATAAAATTGTAAAAATTGCCATTGTGTCCATTTATAATATTCAGGATCTGTTGTAGAAAATTCTCTTGACCAATCAAATGAGAAACCTAATTTTTTCATTTGTTCTTTAAAAACTTTAATATTTTCTGTAACAGCATCCTTAGGATGAATGTGATTTTTTATAGCATATTGTTCTGCAGGTGCCCCAAAAGCATCCCATCCCATTGGATACAAAACATTAATTCCTTGCATTCTTTTCATTCTAGCAATAGCATCTTGAGCCGTATAACTTCTAACATGACCCACATGTAATCCAACTCCTGATGGATATGGGAATTCAACCAATATATAATATGGTTTTTTATCTTTTTCACCATTTTTGGCTTCAAAAACTTTATTATCTTCCCAAAACTTTTGCCATTTCTTCTCTATATCTAAAAAATTATATTCCATTATTTTATTCCCCATTTCTTATTTAAATATTTTCCATATAAAAAATATAAACTTATTATTAAAACAACTATTATTCCAAAAGCAATTAATAACTTAAATGCCATATCTAAAGGAATAATATCTATTATAGCAATAGTAAATGAAATTATAAAAGCATTAATAATAGCTACTCCATTTAAACAACTTTTATAATTCATTTTTTTCTTATCTAATTTAAACTTTTTAGTTAAAATTACTAACTCAGATATCTTTGTATACTTTTCCTTTTTGAGCATATCATCAAAAATAAAATTGTATACTAAATAAACAATTACAAAGACTATTGTAAAGAGTAAAAAACTAAACACTTAATCATCTCCTTAAAATAAAAAGACATTTTCATCATAAGGACGAAAATGTCGTGGTACCACCTTAATTTCTGATAGATATCAGCTCTAAATTGGTAAAGGAATCACCCTAAAAACTCCAAAAGCAAGTTCATAATAGAAAGACAACTAATTTACACCACCCATTAGCTCTCTTTATGTCTTCTAAAATTACTACTCTTTTTTCAACGTTTGTCAGTATTATAAATTAAATTATCTCTAAAATCAAGAATTACTAATTAAATTTGTGCTACATATTCAAGTAACTTCATAAACATATTAATAAATTTTTTATCAAGACCAATTTTTTGTAATCTTCTAATTTCCACACGTTTCTTTTCAATTGCATTATTAGAGAAAACAATTTTACTAATTTGTTCTTTTAAATTAGTTCTTATTTGTAAATCAGAAATAATTGAATCAATATCTTCGTTTATAAGTCTAACAGCATCAATTTCAATATCTTTACCTTTACAATTTATTGTTAATTGTTTAGTTGTTGGTACATC
>CANQZL010000109.1 GCA_947628325.1 uncultured Bacilli bacterium | reverse complement strand
GATACTTTTTCTACTAAATTAAACTTAATATATAAATTAATTGGTCAAAAAGAAAATGAAAATTTAAATATTGTTGATTTAGAAAATGAATTTAAAAGTATTGAATTAGAACGTTTTAATATAGTTAATAATTATGTAATGGGAATAGTCAAAATAGATGAAATAAATAACTTTAAAGATCATTTATTTAAGTTTAGAGATAAGCTATATTCCATTAGTGTTGATGATAAAACAATATTAAAAATTGCTAAAATGAAAAGTAAAGTGCAACATTTTAATACAGAAATTTTAGAAGATGAAGAAATGTTAAAAATGGCTTATGCAAATGTAAATTAGATATATAGAAAAGTTATAACAGAATAATTTTTCTTTTTTTTTACCATAATAGTGTTATAATTAAGACATTCCCTTTTTAAGAAAGTAGTGAATATTTTATGAAAAAGAGATATTTAGTAGTTACCCTATTAATAATGTTTATTAGTTTAACTAGTGTTAAAGCATTAGTAGTAGGTGATTGCGAAGTATTAGCATCATATAAACTTTATTCAAGTTTAGATGAAGAAAAATTTATTTGTAAAGGAAAAGAGTTTGGTAAAAATACCGATTCTATATATTATTCTGGAAATGATGAAGTAGTTAAACTAAACAACATAGATATTTATTATTTTACTAGTTTAGATAAATATAATATTACTTTAGATATAACTGGTAAGAATAATATATCATTATTACATCTTGGTAATGTTGATTTTAAAGTAACTGGAAATGGTTCTTTAAAATTTAAACAAAATTCTTTTGTTAAAAAAGTTGATAATGGTGAAGCAGTATATAAATATCAGTATTTAGATAAAACTATTATTAATAATGAAGGAAAAATATTTGAGGGAACGACATTAGAATTTGAAGAAAACTATGATAGTTTAAAAGCTAAAAATAATTTACCAGAAGAATTCTTAATAGATAATTATACTTTAATTCAAGTAGAAGATTATACTAAAATGACTTCTGTAGCAGTTACAGAATCTTGGATTAGTAAACATATAAAGACAGATTTAACTATTTCTTCAGAAGATGGTTTTGGAATAATAAAATATGAAAAACAAACTTCTGATGTAAAAGAAGAAAATAAGAAATTAGAAAGTGAAAATGTTATTTTAATTTCAGATAAAGAAGTAAATTCAGATTATGAATTAAATGTTAATAATTTAAAAGAAAAAGAAGTAGCTAAAAAAGTATCTAAATCTATTGATAAATCATTAGTTAGTTTATATGATGTAGCAGTATATAATGGTGATAAAGAAGTTCCTATGAAAAAAGGCAAATATACTTTAAAAATTAAATTAGAAGATAATATTAATGAATATGAAAATTATCAAATAATTTATGTTGATGATAATGGTAAAATATCTGAATATATTGATGGTCATATAGAAGGGGAATATATTGTTTTTGAAACTTCCCATTTAAGTCAATATGGTGTTATTGCAACACCAGTTCTAAATTTAGAAGTCGATAGCTTTGACCATCCAATTAATAATAAATTTAATTGGAGTGGCTTATTTAAAATATCTATATTAGCTTCTTTTATCTTATTAGCAACTGGTTTTATATCTTTTATAGTATTTAAAAGTAAGTTATTAACTAAAAAGAAAAAGAAAAAAAGAGTGTAAAAGTAGACAGGTAAAAAATATCTGTCTGCTTTTTATATGGTATAATTAAAAAGGTGAATAAATAATGAAGTATTTTTTTGTTTATCTAATCTTTGTTAATTTATTAACTATTATAATTTATGGAATAGACAAACTATTAGCTAAAAAACATCTCTTTCGAATAAGTGAAAATTGTTTATTTTTATTATCTTTAATAGGAGGTAGTTTAGGAGCTTTAATAGGAATGCAATTATTTAGGCATAAAACTAAAAAAATAAAATTTTATCTCATAAATATTATATTTTTATTTATTTGGTTATATCTATTTTATAAATTTAAGATTATATAGGAGGCTTTATGAAAAGAAGTGCTGGTATTTTACCATATAAAATTGAAAATGGTATTTTAAAAGTTTATCTTGAACATCCAGGAGGACCATATTTTAAAAATAAAGATAAATGGGGTATTTGTAAAGGTGAATATGAAAGTGAAAAAGCTATAGATGCTGCTGTAAGAGAGTTTAAAGAAGAAGCAGGTTTTGATATAAATAAAGATGAATTAACATTTATTGGTTCTTCTAAACAAGCTAACAATAAACTTGCTATAATTTTTGGTATTAATATTGATTTAGATTGTTCTAAGATGAAAAGTAATACTTTTAAAATAGAATGGCCACCCAAATCTGGTCAAATGGTTGAATATCCTGAAATGGATAAAGGATGTTGGTTTACTATTAGCGAAGCTAAAACTAAAATATTTAAAGGACAGATAAAAATATTGGAAAAACTAGAGGATAAATATAGAGATGGCTATTTAAAATAATTTATGTTATTATTTTATTGATATGTAGGAGGTTTTATTAATGTTAAATACTATTTGTTTATATTTTACCTTATTTATAATTTATTCTTTTTTAGGATGGTTAATGGAAACTATTTATTGTTACTTTTGTACAAAGAAGTTAGTTGATAGAGGTTTCCTAATTGGACCAGTATGTCCTATTTATGGACTTGGTTGTTTAGGTATTATCGTATTACTTCGTAAATATCATAGTGATCCATTAGTTTTATTTGTTTTAGCTATGATTATATGTTCTTTCCTAGAATATTTTACAAGTTACTTAATGGAAAAATTATTTAAAGCTAGATGGTGGGATTATTCTGATAAAAAGTTTAATATTAATGGTAGAATATGCTTAGAAAATATTGTTGCTTTTGGTATTTTAGGACTTTTACTAATTAACTTTATTAATCCTTTTTTCTTAAGTATTTTAAATAAAATAAATGTAAATGTTTTAAATATAATAGCCATTGTTATCTTTATTATCTTTCTAGTTGATAATATTATTTCCTTTAAAATTATTAGTGGCTTTAAAAAGGTTGCTAAATCTATTAAAAAGGATAGTACAGAAGAAATTACTACTAAGGTTAGAGAACTTCTAACTAAAAAGGGTGGTCTATATAGACGTCTTGTATCAGCTTTTAACTTTCAAGCTTCAGAAAAACTTCTAAAAAATATATCTCGAAAAGTAAAAGAGAATGCTTCAAAAGCTTTAGAGTTTATTGATAATAGTAAAGACAAATTATTAGCTGAAAAAGATGAAAAGATAAAAGAATATAAGAAAAAATATTCAGATTTAAAGAAAAAATTTGATAAAGAAATAAAAAATATTCAAGAACAACAAAAGTAGATGATAATATGATAAAAAAAGATAAAAATATCTTTAATGCAATAAATAAATATTTGACTAAAAAAGGTCATGAATTATATTTCTCTATTTATTTATCTAATTATAATGGTAATGAAATATATATAAGATTTGATTATGTTAGTAAGTTAACAGTCTATAAAATTGTTTGGGTAGATTTAAAATTTTTTGATATAAAACATATTGAAGATTATATTAATGTTCAAACAGTTACAAAATTTTTGGCTTTAGCAATTGTCGAAAAATTAAAAAAGAAAGATGTTCCTAATCGTTATGAATATAACGAAGATATAATTGGCGATCGAGTAGAAATTCTTACTTATTATAATAATCATGAATATATATTTGATAGATTCTTACCTTTAGATTTAGAATTTCTTATCGACCCATTAGCTTTAGTTTTTTCTTATTTACCTCGTAGTATGGAAGTCTTTTTACATGAAATATTTGGTAAGTTTGACCATTTAGAAGATGTATATAATTATGCTAAACCAGTTAAATTTAATTTATTAAAAGGTGATGCTAGTAAAATATTTAAACCTCAAATAATAGAAAGAGGTCAAAAATATTATGAGGAAGGCAGAGTACATTTCTTAGAAAAAATTGGTAATAGTTATTTTGCTATTGTCGAAGGAACTGAATCATATGTTGTAATTATTAATCAAGTTGACGATAGCCATATTCGTTTTTGGTGTAGTTGTAAATATAATACGTTTTGTAAACATTTATATGCTGTTCTACTTGCTATTAGAAATAAAAAGTTTAATAATTTTTATAAATTAAAATATGTTGGTAAGGAACAATCTATTTTAGAGAAAATTACTTCATATAATTATTATTTATGTATGGGACATGATGAAGAACATTTACTAATAGTAACTATTGATGGTGTAATATTCCCAGTAAAGACCATAAAGAATAATAAATGTTTATTTGAAGTAGTAGAAGATGATGATGATTTAAGCTTATCTAAGTATATAAAAGATATGCAACAAGAATAATTATCAAAGGAATAAGGTGGTTTTATGATATTCTGTTTTGAATCACTTCTTGGCTTAGTAAGAAAAAATAGTGAAGAAAATATTAAAAATATTATTTATGGTAATTGGTATGGAACAACAATTCTTGCTTTATTTATTTATCTAATAGTAAACGAATTATTATTAAGTATCCTAAAAAATTTTCCTATAACAATATATTATATTGCTATTTCTACATTAACTTTCTGCCTTATTTTATATTTATCTTCCCGCAGAGCTGTTATTGGTTGTGGAAAAAATAATTTCATTTTTCTTAAACTTTCATTCATTCGTTTAAAAGCCAAAGAAGTAAATGAAATACCTTATGAAAAAATAAAAAGTATAGATTTAAAAAAATTTTTGATATTTTATTTCCTTAAGATTTCTTTTATTAATAATACAGGGAAATTTCAAAAAATTAAAATAGCTTTTAGTTCTTTTGTTTTTGGCTTAAATAATAGTGAATATAAAAAAAGCTTTAAAGAAGTTGTTAATAAACTAACTGAATACCAAAAAATATTAGATAAGGGTGATTTTTAATGTTACAAATAAAAAATTATAGTTTAGAATACATTAAAGGTAAAAAAGTTATTGATAATATAACAATGAGTATTAGAGAAGGGGATATCTATGCTTTTGTTGGTCGTAATGGAGCAGGAAAAACAACAACAATAAAATCTATAGTTGGAATTAATCATATTACAGAAGGAGATATCTTATTAGATAAGATAAGTATCTTAAAAAAACCAATTGAATATAAAAAAAATATTGCTTATATTCCCGATAACCCTATTTTATATGAACATTTAACTGGTATTCAATATTTAAACTTTATAGCTGATATGTATGAATTAACTTTAAAAGAAAGAGAAAAAAGTATTAAAGAATATGCTAAGAAATTTGAATTATATGATGATTTAAATGACATAATAAGTAGTTATTCACATGGTATGAAGCAAAAACTTGTTTTAATAGCAGCTTTTATGCATAATCCTAAATTATATGTTTTAGATGAACCATTTGTTGGTTTGGATCCTAAAGCTTCTTTTACTTTAAAAGAAATTCTTAAAGAAAAAGCTCAAGAAGGAAAAATAATTTTCTTTTCTACTCATGTTTTAGAAGTTGCAGAAAAATTATGTAATCGTATAGCAATTATA
>CANQZL010000108.1 GCA_947628325.1 uncultured Bacilli bacterium | reverse complement strand
TCTAACGCACTAAACCTTTTTGATATCTCACTAGGCTCTGTCCCCTTTTTAAAAAGCTCTGTAGATATTAAATTAGTCGGCGTATACGCCGAGGGCAATTCAGCCGGATTTGTTTCTAATTCATAACTTGCAGATATTACACCATCTGGTTTAGTAAATTTTGAATTTGGTTTAAAAATATTATTTGCTAAAGTTCCAGTTATTTTTCTTCTTTCAGCAGCTCCTTCTAATGTTGTTGTATAAACATTAGGTTCTAATTGATCAACTCCATATCTAACTGATATTACATAATCTGGAGAATATAAGATACCCCAGTTATCAGCAGAAGTTGTAATAGGAGCTCCATTAGCTTTTAAAGATGCTGAATCATATGTAGAAGTACCTGATTTAGAAGCTACTTGAGTACCACTAACTCTAATAGTACCACCAACACCTTGTGATGTAGCAGTCATTAACATATCAGTAATCATATATGCTGTTTCAGGGCTCATAGCTTGAATTTTTTCATATTTCTTTTCAAATACTTCATCAGTTTCTCTTAAAATTACTTTAGTAAATGTATAAGGTTCTATGTAGTAGCCACCTCTAGCAAATGCTCCATAAGCACCAGCCATTTGTTGGGTACTAACTTCAAGTCCTCCACCAACCGCATATGATTCATATAAGGTTGTATCAATTACGTTTCCGTAGCTATCATATTTATAATAGTCAATACCTAAAGCATTGGCAAATTTACCAATTTTTGTTCGATCAACTGCCATAAATGCTTGAACAGCTGGGATATTTCTTGATTGGGCTAAGGCTTGACGCATAGTCATAACACCTTTATAAACACCATCGGAATTTGAAATAACTTGTCCTGTAGAGTAGGTCATCTTTTGGTCGATGAACAAGGTTCCTGGATTACCATTATTATATTCGATAAATGGGCCATAATCCATTATTGGTTTGATAGTTGAACCTGGTTGATAATGAGATAATGATCTTATTAATTGTCTTTCACCATTTTGATTTCGACCATTATTAACAGCTAAAACTGAACCATCACGAACATCAGTAACTGTTGCTGAAACATTAAGTTTATCTTCATTATTTTTCATATATTTTGGAATTGTCCATTTGTAACCAAGTTCACCATTATTTAACTTAACCATTGTATCTTGTATTTCAGGATCCATAGTTGAATATATTTCCATTGGTACAACATAAGGATTGTAGTTACCTTCTGGATCATTATATAATTCTTTAAAATAGTTTTCTACTTCGTTACAAACGGTATCTATAAATTGTTGATATTTATTTGTTGTTATAGATTTAGGTTCAACAATTAATGATTCTATTGGAATATCTCTAACTTCTTGAGCTTGTTCTTCAGTAATATACTCATGTTTTACCATAAGATTTAAGACAGTATCACGTCTTTGTTCAGTTAATTCAATACTATTAAACGGATTATACATAGTTGGGGCATTAAATGCTCCAGCTATGATAACAGCTTCAGCTAAGGATAAATCAGAAACAGATTTACCAAAGTAGGTTTGAGAAGCTTGTTCAACACCATAACTCCATTGTCCTAAGAAAGCTGAATTAACATAGAATTCCATAATTTCTTCTTTAGTGTAATTCTTTTCAATTAAGAATATTGACATATATATATCATGGAATTTACGGGTAATACCTGCTGAGTTAAGCCCAGCAGCAACTTTTCCATCTTTTTTAGAAAAAGTATTCTTGGCAACTTGCATTGTTAAGGTAGAAGCACCACCAGCTCCATCTTGACCTGAAAATTGACCAAATGATGCTTTAACAAATCTAACTACATCGAAGCCATTATGTTGGAAAAATCTACCATCTTCTGTCGCAACAATAGCATCTATCAATACTTCTGGTAATTCTTCATATGTCTTAAGTTCTCTTTGTTCACTTCCAAGTCTTGCATATTCGTTACCATTACGATCATATATAATAGTTGCTTCTTTACTATATAGTTTGTCGGCTTCAAAAGATGGAGCAGTAAGAACTATATAACCACAGAAAGCCATGATAGCACACATTATTAAAATACCTAATACCATAAATAATGATAAGATAATGTTTAATATTTTACCAGATTTCTTTTTCTTTAATTTCTTTTTTTGTTTTTGATTTGTAACTACAACTGGTACAGGTTTATTATTATTTGGTCTTTTAACTTTAGTTACTTCTATCGCTTTCTTATTATTATTTTTAGGTTTATTTTCTTTTTTTATAGTTACCATTTTTACTCTCCTTTAAAATAAACTTCATCAACTATACTAAGATAATCAATAGGTGGTTGATAAGATTCTTTAATTATAAAAGCTTTATCTTTGATATAGTTATAACTTATTGATTTTCTTTTTTCATTATCTAAATAATTGATATAATCTTCTCCTGTTAAGAGATATATTATACTATTCATTTTAATAATTAAAAAGACAATTCCTCCGTGTTTTATAACATTTCTTATTTGAATTGTTTGATGCTCATGAATATTAGAAATGGGGAATGCTGTTTTATTTAGTGTTTCTTTAGCATCAAATTCAATATATTTGCCTTTATAAAGTCCATTATAATCTAATGTTGATGGTTCTTTAAAATAGGCTTTTTCAATAATTTTTTTGTGATTTTGATAAGAAACATCAACAACTCCTATAGGAGTAGGTTTCTTAAATATTAAGGCAATATCCTTTTTTCGATAATATTCATTGCTGATATTTAAAGCATTTTCTAAATTCATACCTCTATTACTATGAGATATACTTATTTTGGTGTAACTTTTATTGATATTATTTGGATAATGCACAATTAATCACCTTAATTAATTATACTATAAATATTTAATAAAATATAGTATATAAATAGGTTTTTACATTACATATTTTATCTTATTTTGTCTATTTTAATGATAAATAGAAGTTTTTATTATAAAATTGTCTATGAAAAGGAGATAGGTAATGAGAGCTGAATACTTTATACAAAATATGATTGATATGGTAAAAGTAGTTCAAAGAGATATAATCGTTTTTTCTATGAACCTTGACAAGTAACTACTCAAGGATATATAATTTAAAACATAAGAAGGGTGATGTATATGGAAAAAATTTCCTTAACTCCACAAGAAATACTAGATAAAGAATTTAAAATAGATGCTCGTGGATATAGACCACAAGAAGTAGATAAATTCTTAGATTT
This sequence comes from uncultured Bacilli bacterium, assembly GCA_947628325.1. GTDB lineage: Bacteria > Bacillota_I > Bacilli_A > RF39 > UBA660 > Coprovivens. The sequence goes on along the minus strand of CANQZL010000108.1, from coordinate 2,387 downwards.
AGTTATAAATGATTATAATGAGTTTTTAAAAGAAATTAAGAAGTTAAAAAAAGAAGTTTCTTTTGCTACTGATGAAAATAATAAATTGAAAAATGAATTACGTCGTCTAAAAGCAAATATAGAAGCTGCTGAAGGAGCTACATCTAATAGTAGTTCTGTAAGTAATGTTGACCTTCTTAGAAGATTAAGTCAACTTGAAAAAGTTGTCTATGGTAAAAACGAAGATTAATTAAATATTAAATAAAATCTTGAGGCAAATGCTATGCTTTGCATAGAGGAAAGTCCAAGCTCACACAGTCTGAGATGATTGTAGTGTTTTGTGCTAAGGGAAAAAATAACCTTAGGTAGTATTTTACTAACGGCTTTGAAATAGTCCCTCAGGGATTAGAGTAGATATAAAAGTGCCAAAGAGACGAGTCTAGAAAGTAATTTCTAGAGTGGAACGTGGTAAACCCCACAAGTGAGAAACCCAAATTTTGGTAGGGGAGTCTTTACTAGGAATTGAACGATGTAAAGGACCTTTATAGGTAGATAAATATTTGCCACCCTTTTAAGGGTACAGAACGTGGCTTATTAAGATTTTATTTTTTATTTATAAAAAAAGAAAAGGAGTGGAGAATCTTGAATGAGATTGGCGAACTGTTAAGAACGACTCGTGAAGAATCAGGGGTTAGCTTAGAAGAAGCCAGTGGTGATTTAGAGATTAAGACGCTAGTTTTAGAAAACATTGAAGATGGAAACATCGGATGTTTTAAAGATATCTTTGTACTTAAAAATTATATCTATAATTATGCTAAGTACTTAGGTTTAGAGCCTGAAAAAATAATTGATGAATTTAATGAGTATTTATTTGAATATACTTCAAAAATACCACTTGAAGATATCGAAAAAGCAATGAAAGAACAAAAAAAAGAGGGTATACAAGAAGAAAAAATTGTATCTCCTTATACAAGTTCAACAAAAAATAATAATAGTAAATTAATAATTGCTATAATTGTTGCTTTAGCTGTTTTAGTTTTACTGGTTATATTTTGGTCTATTAGACAATTAAATGTTAATAGTACAACAACCAATATGATAAGTTATGTAGATAGTAATAAGTAGGTGCTTTATGAGTAAAGAAAAGAAAACAAAAATGAATTTACCTAATAAGATAACATGTGTAAGATTAGTTATTTCTGCTATTGTATTAATTATTTTATGTATGCCATGGTCATCTTTAGGTGTCGAATTTCCAATATATAATGTATTTGGTGTGGAAAATGTTAATATTAAATATATTATATGTGGAGTACTATTTTTAATTGGATCTGTTACTGATTTCTTAGATGGTTATATAGCTCGAAAGAATAATTTAGTAACTGATTTTGGTAAGGTAATGGATGCTATTGCTGATAAAGTTTTAGTTAATGGTGTTTTAATTATTTTAGCTTATGATAAATTTATTCCTTTAGTAGTTCCTGTAATAATAATTACGAGAGATATTATAGTAGATTCAATTAAAATGGCTAGTGGTAGTAAGGGTAAAGTAATTGCTGCAAGTTGGCCAGGTAAGATAAAAACTATTTGTATGATGATTGGTGTTACATTAGTATTTTTCTATAATATTCCTTTTGCCTTCATCGGTAATGGAATTAGATTAGACTATTTATTTGTCTATGTAGCAACTATTATGAGTATTATATCTGGTTGTCAATATTATTTAGCAAATAAAGATTTTATCTTTAAAGAGATGTAGTTATTTAAGATTTCGATTATTAAAAGTAATTGAAATCTTTTTTTGACACAAAAATTTAAAGTAAAAACAAATGTTCGAAAAAGTGTTGACAAGTGCCTTGAAAATATTATAAAATGATATTGTCATTAACATGTGGGAGGAAAAAATGAAAACAGGAAATGAAAAACAAGATAAGGCATTAGAACAAGTTCTAGCAGATATTGAAAAACAATTTGGTAAAGGTTCAATTATGAAACTTGGTTCTGATGATCACTTAAATATTGAAACAACTTCATCTGGTTCTATAGCTTTAGATGTTGCTTTAGGAGTAGGTGGATATCCAAAAGGAAGAATTGTTGAAATATATGGACCAGAATCATCTGGTAAAACAACTTTTGCTTTACATGCTATAGCAGAAGTTCAAAAGAATGGTGGTAGAGCAGCTTTTATTGATGCAGAACATGCCTTGGATCCAGTGTATGCTAAAAATTTAGGAGTTAATTTAGATGAATTACTATTATCACAACCAGATACTGGGGAACAAGCTTTAGATATTTGTGAAGCTTTAGTTAGAAGTGAAATAATTGATTTAGTTGTAATTGACTCAGTTGCTGCTTTAGTACCACAAGCTGAAATTGAAGGAGAAATGGGAGATGCCCATGTTGGACTA
>CANQZL010000107.1 GCA_947628325.1 uncultured Bacilli bacterium | reverse complement strand
GCATTGGTATGAAAATGGTCAAGAAATAAAAAGGTATGAGTTCAGTACAGAGTCTGATGGTACTGAAATTACAAAATACTATGAAAATGATAAATTAGTGTCTTCTTCTTCTAAAAATGAAAGAAATACTGTTTCTATAGATACTACATACGAAAATGGGAAACCATCAGAAACTGTAGTTAAATATGGTAATAATTATCATGATGAGTCACTTAGAGGTGCTACAGAGACTATTAGATATGCTAGTAATGGAAGTTCTCATAAAATAGAATATCCAGATAAAACGTATGAACTTGCTTATTTTGATGAAAATGGGAAACAAACTGAAAGTCAACTTTATAACTCAAATAATCAAGCAATTTCTGTAAATAACAAATAAATCTAAATTAAATGTTTGGAAATTATAAATTTAAAATAAGTTGGAAGGTGATAATATGGCAGTAGATTATAATACAGCAGATGGTACGACTTCATATTTTCAAAATGTACAAGTTGTGCTTAGTCGTGTTAAAACAGATTCGGGTACTGGGACAGTAAATGGTGATAGCATAGAATGGACAACAATTAATGAAATTGTTGCTGAATTTGAGGAATCTTTACACCAGTTTGGGCAAGATTTGAAAGTTAATTTAGAATTAGCAAAAGAAATAGAAGATAAAGTTAAAACTGGATCAAAATAAGAAGGTGATAAAATGTCGTGGGTAGGAATTTCAAAGGAAAAGGTGTCAAGTCTTAAAAATTCTTTTTTAGCTTTGAAAGAATATGTGAGTGATATTAAAGACAAATGTTTAGCTTTTGAACGTAATGCTGTTTCATATTCTGGTACGTGGGTTGATTTATACTTTGAGGTATGTAGTAATGGTTCTATTTATAATAAAAATGAACAACGATTTAAAAAGAAAAAAAAATATTCTTTGGGTATAAATTGCCTAACAGGTGAAGAAGAATTTGAGGAAAAGTGGGTATTTAATCCAGAAGCCTATAATGCTGCAATAAAGCAGTGGATAATAGAAAGAGCAACTGAACACAATTCTTATATAGTTAAAATTGGTACAGCACGAACTACGATAGAACCATATGTAGAAAAATTCGAAAGTATAGAATCTGCTTTACAAAAGGTAATAGAAGCTGTTGATACTTTTGAAGAACATTCTGGTGATAGTGTTTCAGCTATTTTGTCTCCTGAAAGTTCTGGTGGTACTGGAGTTGAAGTTGGTGTTCTTGATTTTGGAGAAAATGGTACATATATATTTGATGGCACGTATTTTGTTAGTGAAGATGGTAAAACAAAATATGGATTAGGTGAACTAGTAAATTCTTTTTATTCATATATGGGAATGTATACTGGTAGTGCAATTGCTCTTGCTGGAATAGATGGCATGACTGATGAAAAATATAGGGAGCTTCTTAAATTACAAGCTACTAAAGTTTATGACCAAACACAAGCATATTTAAGTAATGGATATTATTCAGCAACAAGCTTGAAAAATATTGAAGCAATGTATCATGATGCATTTCCAGAAGGAGATTATAGTAGAATTGGCGAACAATATAGTGCAGTTTTAGCAATGTATGGTTTAGATCCTGAATTAGCTAATGGAGTGAATGGAGAATGGTTTAAAGGTGCAGCTGTAGCAGGTTTATTTGCTGGCGCTTTTAAAGGTGCATTTAAAGAATACTCAGATTTGATAGGCAATGGCAAAGATGGTCCTTTGAGTGACGATGAAATAAAAGAATTAGAAAAATATGGCTTGAAAAATGTATCTAAAGAGAATCCTGCAGATGAACCAGGAGGAAGTCCATCTGATGATGGCGATGGTGGAAACCAAGGACCTGGTGGTGGAGGTGCTGGTGGCGATGGTTCTGGTATTGATGGTGAAGGAGCTCCTGGTACTGATGGATTAGTTCTAAGTGATGAGATTACTCTACCTACAAAAGATGAAATACCAGATGTTATTCCAGAAACTCCAGAAATGACGTCAGAACAAGCAGATGATATAGCTGTTGAAAAATTCTATGATCAATTTGAAGATGAGACGGCACTTGCTGAATATAGACAAGCACATGTTAGAGAATTTGATGAAATGTCAAATGACCAAGGTGCTTTGGAAGAATTCTTTGAAAACGCAGGTTATAGTGCTCCTGAAGCAGAATATATATCACAGAATAAAGAATTAGGTTTATCGGCTTTCTTAGCAGCCAAACAAAGTGCAGATTTACTTTCAATGTCTACACAAATAGCTCAAGAAAGTGGTATGGACATGACTTTATTTGATTCACGATTTGATGATCGACCTAATTATAGTGCTTTATCAAGTGGAGATGTTAACTCTTTCTTAACTAATCCAAATTATGATGCTGATGTTAGTGCAGCAAAAGCTGAACTTACAACTGCTAAAACTGAATATGATACAAGAGTTACTAAAGCAAATGAATCTATTCAAAAAGCAACGGAAGCTAAAGAAGAACTTGAAAAAGTTAAAGAAGAACTTGTTAAAGAAGCTGGAAATAATACAAAAAAATGGAACGATAAACAAGTCGAAAAATATAATGAAGCTGCTAAAAAATATAATGATAGTGTAGAACAAGCAAATGAAGATTATAAAGCAGTAGAAGAAGCTAAAACAGAGTATGAAGCTACAAAGGAAAATTATGAAAATGTTAAACAAGAATATCTTGATTCTATTAAAGAATCATCTTCTCAAGGACAAAATGTTCAACCTGAAACAGATTCATCAATAACTGAAAATGGTGAAGTTCATGTTTATGGAAATTCTTCAGAGCCTAATGTTGAGGCAGCACCTGATAATACAGGAACAAGTGAAAGCGTTGCATCGGGAAATGATTCATTTGGTGGAGAAGAGTATGTTTTTGAAGATAATTTTATAAGTGATCCAAATTCAGCAACTGATTCATTACCTAATACAAACGTAGATAATAACCCAGGAATTGAAGTATCAGAAGATAGTGTAGTTATAAAATAAAAAAGATTTAATAATTATTAAAATAAATTATTATATAATGAATAGGAGGGAAAAACGTGAGAGAAAAATTTTTACCAATTGGAACAGTTGTATTATTAAAAGGAGGAAGAAAAAGAGCTATGATAACAGGTTTCTGTTCTGTAGCTCAAGAGAATCCAGAAAAAATATATGATTATAGTGGATGTGTATATCCAGAAGGTTATTTAAGCTCAAATCAAGTTTGCTTATTTGACCATAATCAGATAGAAAAGATTTTCTTCCTTGGATTTGAAGATGATGAAGAAAAAGTGTTTAAAGATAAACTTAATAAAATTGTTAATTCTTTAGCACAAGATGGTAATCAATTAACAGCTACTGAGTCTACTCCAAGTACTAATTCTTCTGAAGAATCATTTAAACCTTTTACTGAAGAAAATTAAGACCTTTATAGGTCTTTTTTTTTGTAAATGACGGGAAAAACTTGTTGATAAAAGAAATAAAACATTATATAATTAATTGTATAAGGATATGATGAAGTAAGATAGGGGTATTTGGTAATTAGTCAAGCATTATATCTTTAAAGTTACTTGACTTATATTCTTATAATAAAAAATTTATGGAGGTGTATTTATGGGTGCATTACAAATGGATAGCGAAGCTTTACACAATTTAGGTGGTGAAATCGTAGGTCGTTCAGAAACTTTAGGTTCATTAGCAGCAACATTTAATACTACTACTCAATCTATGACTGAACCAGAAGTTTGGGCTGGTGCTGATGCAACTACTTTAAGAAGTGCAGCTGAAAGATTTAAAGCAGATTTAGACAAAGCCGTTACTCTAGTTGGAGAAATTGGTGAAGGTTTAGGAGGAACTGCTACTGCTTATGATGATACATTCGATACTGTATCTAGTAATTTAAAAAATTTATAATATTAAAAGAAGAGGTGAAATAGTATGGCAGAAACTACAACAAATCGTTTTGATTATGAAAAATTTAGTTCACTATTTGAAACATTGTCAAAAAATATTGGAATGGCTGAAGATAGTGGTTTAGAAAATATTACAGCAGTAATTAATGACTGCAATAATAAGATTACTTCAGGATTGGCTTATGCTGAAGATTCTGTATGGGCATCAGCTAAATTACAAGAATGGAATTCTATAATGCCTGAATTAAAAAATCAATTAGCTAATTTAGAAAATCTTTTAACTAAAGCTAAAACTACTGCTACTGCATATCATGAATATGAATTGGCAGAAGCTGCAAAAGCTACACATGCTTAATAATGAATGTACTATTTAAAATAGTACATTGTAAGTTAATTAATGTTGTTAAATGATTTACATTGTACTATTTTTTAGAAAGATGGTGTTTTTATGAGTTGGGATTTTACTGCGGATAGCGTGAAACAAACAGAATTATCAAAAACTTTAACTGAAGCTGCAGATACTTTTGATACTAAAGTAGGAGAAATGTATACAAGTATTGATAGTATGGGAACAAGTGGCTCTTGGGTAGGTGAAGATTATAATTTATTTAAAACAGGAGCTGAAGGTTATAAAACGGCTTTAGGAAGTGCGAGAGATTCTATTAAAATGTTTGCTGATCATTTTACTAAACTTTCTACTGATACAACGAATTTGGCGAATACATTAGTTCAAATAATTAGTGATTTTTCTGGTGCTGTTGCAGGAATTACTTTTACTAGTACGTTAGATAGTCCAGAAAGTGGAGCTCCTTCACCAGAGGGTGGATCTGCAGTAGCAGTTAATCCGGAAGAACAACCTGTTGAGGAGACACCTGTTGTTTCTGAAGAACCTGTTGAAGAAACGCCTGTTGTTTCTGAAGAACCTGTTGAAGAAACACCTGTTGCTTCTGAAGAGGTAGATTTAGATACCTCTAATATCCCGAGGTCTTCTTTGGCTATTACTGGGGTTGAATCATATGTGAATTCTCAGGCAGGAGAAACTTATGAAGGAGGTAAATTATATAGCTCTGCTATGGAAGTAAGGGATGAACTGATTAGAGAAAATGATATTTTAAGTGGTTATTTAGATGCTGTCGCTGATTCTGATTTAGATCCTGCAACAAAGGCAGCTATTAATCAATTTTTACAAAGTGAATATATTTCTAGAACAAATATCTTATTTGGAGATAGAAGTTCCGACAAAGAATATTTAAGATTAGGTCTAAATTATGCTTGTTCTGGAGGCTTCTTTGTTGATGATGGGGTATTTTATGATGCTGCTTCATGGCGTACGGCCCATCATGATCCTGTTGGAGATGATGGTAATGTATCATATGCATATTATGATGTTGCTAGACAAGATTTTAATAACGAAATAGGTAATTTAAGTAGTTTAGACGGAATAAATGAATATTTAAGAAGCGTTGGGTTAGAAAGTATAATACAGGAATAAAAATGTTTTAAAAGAAAGAGTTGATTTAAATGGCAGAAAGAACATTTGATTATGAAAAAATTTCTGAAACATATAAGAATATGCAAAAAATTACTGGTAGTGCTAGTGAACCAGATACAATAGCAGGTTCATTACATACTGCAGATGACGAATACAAAAAGAAGGTTGGCGTGATTGAAGAAGCTTTATCCGGAGATTTAGCACAAAAATTGTTAAGTAACTGGAATAATGTATCTTCTAGCTTTCCAAATTTTGTAGCTAATTTTAATAATTGGGCTAATTTAGTAGGAAAAAGTGCAGGTAGTTATTCTGAATTTGAAACAAAAATTAGAA
>CANQZL010000106.1 GCA_947628325.1 uncultured Bacilli bacterium | reverse complement strand
AAGATTTAGTAAAGGAGTAAAAGTTTAAAAATAAATATAATTATTTCTTGAATATCTTTTTATAGAGTGTTATAATCAAAGTATAGTAAAAATAGAAAGGAATGATATATAAATGAAAGAGGCGACAGGAGAATTAAACATGACTGTTATTACAGTAGTAGCAATCGCTGCAATCGCTGCATTATTTACAGTTTTCATATTTCCACAAATTCAAGCTAATATAATGTTACAAACAGCATGTTCTAATATTGATTCTAATGGTAATTATACTTCAAGTTCTGGAGCAAATGGTGCGGGGCAAGATGTTAATTGTCAAAACTTCACTTGTACTGCAAATTATAACAATAAGACATATAGTAAAGACTGCCATGCTTCATAGTTGAGCATATATATTAGAGGTGATTAGAAATGAAAGAAGCTACAGGTGAATTAACTGGTTCTGTAATTGTCGTTTCAGCCGTTGCTTTGCTTACGGCTTTTTTCTTTATGTTCATTTGGCCAATGATAAAAAACAGTATGTTTGAAGATGCTACATGTGCCAATGCTGCATGTGATATTGGGTATAATTCTAATGGAATGGCCTGGTGTATTAATCCAAATGATAGCACAGTAGAGCCTTTTGAATGCCCATTTAGAGGGTAGGTGCATAAATGAAAGAAGCTATAGGTGGTACTTGGATATTTGGTTTGGTAATTACTTTTCTAGCATTATTTACAACTTTCGTAAGTGTATCAACTAATTATTCTAGAGTATATAAAATAAAAGACGAAGTACTTTTAGCCATTGAAAGGAATCATGGAATTAATGAGCAAACATTAACAACGATTAATTCCTATTTAAGAGGTTTGGGCTATTCAGCACAAGGAGAGTGCCCTGATTCTAAAACAGATGCATGTTGGAATGCTTTTACAATAACAGGTGCAAATAGCAATAAAAGAGTTGCTAGCTACGGAGAAAACATTAATTATTGCATAAGAAAACACTCTGTTACAAAAAAATATAAGGATGGAGATGCTATTCAGACTAATGGGCCTATTGGGCATCCTGAATCTGCATACTATGAAGTCGCAGTTTTTTTCAGAATAGACTGGCCAATCCTTAATAGATTTTTTAACATAAAAATAACTGGAGAAACTTCAACAGTCTTTTTACTTAATGATAGCATTCCTAATCTTAAAAATTGCGATTAATATGTAGGTAGGTGAATATATGAAAAATGGTATAGCTAATTTATGGTTACTAGGCATAATTATTACTTTTATAGCCCTTTTTTCAGCATATATTGCTATCACACTTAATTACTCAGCATCTTTTAAAATGAAAAATGAAATACTTACTATTATAGAAAAGCATAAAGGATTAACAAATTATGCTGGAGAAGATAAGGAATCTATTATCGATGGAAAAGGAACAGTAAGAACCAATGTAGGAGCATTTCAAACTATTAATTTATTTCTATTAGGAAATGCTTATACTGCAAAAGGATATTGCCCAAGCGGTACTGATTTTCCTGGAACTTGGTATGGTGTAGAAGATTTGGGAAGTGTTTCTTCTATAAAAAGTGGAACAATAAATTTTGAACTTGCAAATAGTGGTAAGAAATATCATTATTGTTTTGCTAAATATAATGCTAATATGAAAAATGGTCAATACAAAAGTGTTTATTATCGTGTTAGACTATTTTACAAATTTGAAATACCAGTACTTTCTGACTTCCTTTCAATAAAAGTTGATGGTTTAACAGACGAAATATATGATCCACAAGATGAAGATGGATCAATTAGCATAAGTTCATCAAATTATTATGATGTTTAAAAGAGTAAAAAAGGAGCGTTACAAATGAATGTTATAGTTGCAAATAAATATTCAGCTATGTTATCTAGTTTAAGTAATAAAATAGATTTAATAAAAACTATAGATGGTGAATTTCAAGTCGATGACTTGGTAGCTCAATTTGATAACTTTTTCTTTAATAAAATGATTCTTGATATTACTGCAATTGCTGGTTATCAAGATATTTCACAAATCCAAAGGTTATCATTTGGTATGGATATGTCTAAAATTATCTTATTATTAGACGACTCTCCAGTTGTAAATTCACCACAGTATTTATCTGAACTAGTTTCTATGGGGATCTATAATTTTACTAGGAATATAGATGCTATAACATATTTAATTGATAATCCAAATACATATAAAGATGTTGCTCAGTTTCATATGATTGGAAATAATGGTAATTTTAATATGAATCCAAATATGGGTGGCGGTGCTATGGTTCCACCAATGGGTGGAGGAGCAATGCAAAATATGCCTCCTAACAATCAAGGTAGAGGAATTTTTGGTCAACAAAAAGGGGCAATAAATGAAAAAACATTTATCAATAATAGTGTTGGAATGCCATCAATTGGAGGCACAAGAGTTATTGGCTTTAAAGATTTAACCGATCATGCAGGTGCAACAACACTCATATATATGTTAAAAAAACAATTATCAGAGAATTATAGTGTATTAGGTATTGAGTTAGATAAAAAAGACTTTTTATTCTTTAATGATCCTGAATTAAAAAGTATTAGTAGTAAAGAGTTTACATCTGTAATTAAAAATCCTGTAAATAACTACAATGTAATTTTAGTTGATGTAAATGATAGTTCAGAAGAAGCAAATTGCCCAGAAATGCTATATCTTATTGAACCTTCTACATTAATGCTTAATAAAATGATTAGAAGAGATAGAAATATTACTCAAAAAATAAGGGGTGTTAAGGTTTTACTTAATAAAAGCCTTCTTGACTCTAATGATGTTAGAGAATTTGAAGCTGAAGCTGGATGTGGAGTTTTCCATAATATTCAGCCACTAGATGACAAAAAAGACAAACATAGAGTATTAGATGAATTACTAAATAAATTAGGGTTTGATAAAAATAAACCTGCTGCTGAGAGTAATAAGGCTGCTAAATTATTTGGAATTGTCAAAGAGTAGATAGAAAAACTTGACATATCTTAAATTTTTAAATACAATTATATTATGAAAAAGGAGATGTTTTATATGTTCTTATTAGCAAAAGATATTTGTACGGACCCAGGAATGAAGGGAATATGGAAAACTATCGGAAACGTTTTAACTGTTTTTAAAATCGTAATTCCATTGTTAATTATTATTTTCGGTATGATTGATCTTGGTAGAGCTGTTGTAGCAAGTAAAGATGATGAAGTAAAGAAAGCAATTAAGCAATTAGCATTTAGAGCTGTTGCCGGTGTTATAATCTTTTTCGTCCCAACACTAGTATCATTTGTATTCTCATTAGTTGCGGTTAATGGGGATAATCCTGATGCCGACAATAATTGTGTTACTTGTATAACAAGCCCATCAAGTTGTTAATCGTAAAGTAAAATAAATTTGCATAAAAGATGATATTTGTTTTAATATCATTTTTTTTATGATATAATTTTTATGATATGAGGTGGATTTTATGTATAAAAAAATATTTATTATATTATTCCTAGTATTTGGAATGTTTTTTATACAAAACATAGAAGTTAAAGCATTAGACACATCTTATGGTATAGAATATAGATTAGATAATAATGATGATTGTGGTGGATTATTTGATAAAGAAGTAATAGATTTTTTACAACAAATATTTAATGTAATGAAATATGCTGCCCCAATATTATGTCTTGTCTTATCTATTTTTGACTTTGTAAAAGCAGTAGCTAGTCAAAAAGACGATGCTTTACAAAAGGCAGCTAAAACAACAGGTAAAAGAATTGTTTTTGCTATTATATTATTTTTCATACCAGATTTAATAAATTTCTTATTTAACTTACTAGGTTGGTATGGAACCTGTGGTATTGGATAGAAGGTGATTTTAAATGCCAACGATGTGGATTATAAAAGATGCTCTTGAAAAAGGAGCTTTAGGAATTCTTTTAACACTTGATACATTAATATATGGACTCATAACATCTGTTTTTAAAATATTTATGGCTTTAGCAGGTGCAAGGCTTTTAACATCAGAAGCATACTATGACATAGCTAATAAAGTTTATGCCATAATAGGTGTTGTTATGTTATTTGTACTAGCCTATTCAGTTTTAAGAGGTATAGTTAATCCAGACCAAGCAATGAAAGAGTCTGGTGGTGGACTTGTTAAGAGAATTATTATAGCTGTTATAGGTCTTGCAATTACTCCAGTTTTATTTAATGTTGCTTATCAAGGTCAAGCATTATTTTTAGAGCATGACGTCTTGACAAAAATATTTTTTAGAGGAAATAGTAATCAAGAAGTAGAAGTAGGAACTGCTCAAGTTGGAGAAAATGGTCAGACTGTTGGTGGAGGAACAGCAAATGTTGATGAACAAATAAAATCGATTGGTGGAGCTGTTACAGCAACAAACCTTTGGAAAGCTTTTTTCTATCCTGCTGAAGATAGTAATAAAGAGGCTAAAGATATAGAAGCAGATTTAGGTGGTTTCTTTCAAAATGGTGGTGGACTATTTTTAGCCTGTGCAGGAGCAGCAATAGCAGGACTTATTGCAGGAGGACCTATTGGAGTATTACTGGGAGGAGTTGCAGTTTATTCATGTGTAAGAGGTGCAAATGCATTAGTATCAGGAGCTGCACTTGGAAATAATGGCACAATAACTCTAGAAGAAGCTTATGCGGCTGTAGCTGGTGGTGAAAACTTTTCCATATTCTCAGCTTTTATAGATAATATAGTTGAAGATGGTGATATAACATATGTCTTTATAATTTCTTCAGTAGCTGGTTTCTTTGCCTTATATGCCTTTGCTTCATTTTGTTTTGATATGGGAATTAGGGCTGCAAAGTTAGCATATTTCCAAATAATAGCACCTATACCATTAATTATGCAAGTTATTCCAAAATACAAAGATAATTTTAAAAACTATATTTCATCGGTCATATCAACTTTTGCAGAAGTATTTATAAGAATATCTGTAGTTTATATAATCGTTTATATTATTTGTCATTTAGGTGATTTACTAGGTGGAGCAGCCTCTGTTCTTTCTAATGAAAATTTAAATGGTATCGAAAGTACCTTAGCATTTGCTTTACTTATTTTAGGATTAATTGCTTTTGCTAGAAAAGCCCCAGAATTTATCTCTGAGACATTAAAACTTCCTAAAGGTAGTATGAGTCTAGGTCTAAGAAATAAATTTGCTGAGGGTGGTGGATTTGCTTTAGCTGCAACTGGTATGGGAGCTGCCCAATCTGCTGCTTATCGTTTTAATGATCCTAACAATAAAAATAAAAAACCTTGGCGAAGAGCTTTATCTGCTGCTGCTGGTTTTGGATCAGGGTTTGCAAGAGGAGCCTATAATCAATTTAAGCCTGGTGAAGATGGTAAATTTGGTAGTAATTTTGCAAAGGGGTTTAAACAAGCAGCCGAAAATGCTGAAAAAACAGCAAATAAAGTTCAAGATGCTGCTGAGAAAAATGCTGAACGTCGTGCTGAAAGAGCTGAAGCACATGAAGCCTATAAAAATGCTATAGATACATTCAAAGGAGGTACAGCAGAAGAAAAAGAAGCAGCTATGAAGAAAGCCTTCGAAATGAGCCCAATTGGACGTGCTGTTGGAGGAGTAAAAAAATGGTCTACTCCAACTGTTGACACTTCAAAAATGGATGCTGAAGCCAAAATATATGCTGATATAGCAGGTTTAAAAGGAAAATTAGAGGCCAAAGTTGACACAGATGAAAGCGTTATAAATGCTAAGAACAGGGTCGATGATTTATCTAGACAAAGTGTGTCAGACTATGCCTATGATATGGCTGTTCATAAAAAAGCTGACGAACT
>CANQZL010000105.1 GCA_947628325.1 uncultured Bacilli bacterium | reverse complement strand
CCTATTACACCATCTCTTATTATTAAATATCAATATCTTAAAGACCATTTGACTTCATTAGAAAATAAACTATTTAATTTAATCTATTTTAATAAATATACATATACTAAAGACCAATTAGCGCATGAATTAAATATTAGTATCGAAGAATGTCTTAAAGTAATTAAATCTTTAAGAAATAAAATTAAAGAAAGATTTTCTGATACAGATAAATATCGTAAATATCGAAATTATCTATTAAAGAAATATAAATCTAAAATATTTTCTTTAATTAGTAGTGATTCTAAAGAAATAGATTATAAAAAAATAAAAGAAAATTATGATCATCTTATATTATCAGATATTTTAACTTATTTTGAAGAAGTTAATTATCCTTTAACTAAAGATGAATATCACTTATTAGAAAGATATTTTAATACGCAAAAAGATTATCCCGTAAGAAAAAAAGAAATTGAAAGAGAAGTAAATATTTCTCTAAATCATTGTCATCATAAAAAGAATCGTTTATCTAATGAAATATTATATAATACATATTTAAAAAATAAAGATAATTTTAGTAAAGAAGAACAATTTTATTTAGAATGTTTTATTTTTCATACTAAGAGTCAAAATATCTTTAAAACTATCTATCCTAATTCTAATTTAACTAAAAAAGGTAATTATAAGATGGCTGAATATATTATAAATAAATTAGAAAGAATGCATTATAATATATATGGTTATTATGAAAAGAATTTAACAAAAGAAGAATATATAAAAGTAAGAACTAAATATCAAGATAGATTTACTGATATTAAATTAAAAATATTAGATTTATATTATGGAATAGATGGTAAAAAATATTCTTTAAATGAAATAGTTAATCTTTTAAATAAAGATTATACTTCAATACGTTATTTATTAGCTAATGCTCGTAATTTAGCTATGAGTTTATACTATGGTTTATCTAATAGATTAGATATTAATAAAGACTTATATATATCATATATTCTTGATAAAAAGTATTCTTTTATAGATAGTACAAGAAATATATTAGAATTATATTTAATAGATAATCTAAGTAGTGAAGAAATTCATTTAAAAGTAAATTTAAGTACAGAAAGAGTATCTCAAATAATAAGAGATGCTATAAGAAAAATAGATTATTATCGTTTTGGTCTTATTAAACCTTATGATATAGATAAATCTACTTTAGAAACAATCTTAAAATATTATAATTTCTCTAGTATTGAAGAAAATATTTTAAGACTAAAATTACTTGCATATAAAGATAATGATGAAATAAGTAAATTACTTGGAATACCTTTAAAAAATATAAGTGAAACTATTACTAAGTTTAATCGTAAGTATTATGGATATCAAATTAAAGATGTAATATTAGATACTACTGATTATATAAAAGAAATTAATTTACATCCTAGTGAATCAGTTTTAACTATTTCAGAAAAGAAATTCTTAAGTTACTATTATGGTTTAAAGACTAAGTATAATATTAGAGGAACTAAATTAAGTAATGAAGAGTTACTTAAGAATTTTAATCTTAATAATGAAAGAATTATAAGTAAGAAGTTATCTTCTATTTTAGATAAAATAAAAGGTCATAAAATAAATATATATAATAATGAATTATCTTATATAAGTAGAAAAGAATTAGATAGATTATTAAATGATACTCATTTACCAATTAATTCTAATGAAAAAGAATTACTATGTTATTTATATGGTTTAAAAGGATATCCATATAAGAGTTTTAATGAATTAGAAAGTATCTTATTACATAAAAAAGATTATTTAGTTAATATGTATAAAAGAAGTATTTTAAGTATTAAGAAGTATCAAGTAAAGGAAATAGATTGTAAAATAGATTATGAAGAAGATATTATACCTATACTTAGATATTTTCCTTTAATAGATCGTTTGAAATTAGAAAGTCTATATAAGGATAATTTAACTAATAAAGATATTTCTTTAAAATATAATATTTCTTTAAATCAAGCAGATATTGAAATGAAAAGATTAAGACAAAGTGTTAAGGAACTTTTAAGAGGTAAGAAAGATAAAGTATTTGATTTTGATTATTATTTAAAAGTTATAGATAATCCTTTATTACCATTTTATGGTAATTTAGAACTTGCTAAGGAATCATTTAATATGTTTTATGGGATGAATGGTAAAGAGAAAATGACTTTAAGTGAAATAATCACTAAGCTTAATCTAGGTATTGCTGAAAGTGCTTTAAATAACTTAATTCAGAATTTAATGTTAGCTGTTTGCCGTTATAAAAGTGGTATTAAGAAATCTAATCCTTTTAGTTTTGAACAAATATTAGATATTTATAATCGAAAAGGTTTTACTATGAAACCTTATATTAAGAAAGTTTATAATCGTTATATAAATAAAGTTTTAAATAGTAAGAATATAAATTCTGCTAATGAAGATATTCCTTATATAATATTGAATGACTTATTAATAGAAAATAATTATTATACATTTAATTTAGATAATACAAGTAAAGAAGAAGTCTTAAACATATTAAGAAGATTTGGTAATGAAATGAATTTTAATATAAAAAGACAATTAATGCAAATGTTTGATATTAGTGAAAAGGAATTTATGAATGGTCGAGATTTAAATCATGTCTATCGTTTATTAGATAAGTTAAATGCTAAGAGAAAGAAAATGGATTTAGAAGTTTTATCATTAAAGACGGCATAAAAAAATACTAGTAGCATACTATTCTTTATGATAAAATAAATAATGGAGGTTATAATATGAAATATGATGTAGTAATAATCGGAGCTGGACCTGCTGGTTTATTTTGTGCTTATGAGCTTATATCTAAAAATAAAAAATTAAAAATTGCTATTTTAGAAAAAGGATTACGAGTAAAAAATAGAGTATGTCCAATGAATAAAAAAGGTATACCTTGTCAAAATTGTAATCCATGTGCTATTTTATCCGGCTATGGTGGAGCAGGGACTTTCTCTGATGGTAAGTTAAACTTTATATCTCGTCTTGGTAAAACTGATTTAACTAAGTATATGAGTGAATCAGAAAGTAATAAATTAATAGATGAAACAGAAGAGATTTTTAATAAATTTAAAATGGATGCTGAGATTTATCCTAGTGATATGACAGAAGCTAATAACTTAAAAAGAAAAATAGCTATAGCTGGTGCTAAATTACTAGTTATTAAACAAAAACATTTAGGTAGTGATCACTTACCAGAATATATTGAAGGACTTAGTGATTATTTAGAAAAAAATGGTATTACTTTAATAGATAGAGCTGATGTTATAGATATTAAAACGATTAAGGAAAAAGAACATGAAGTAACATATCAAACTGGTAAAGAAAATGTAACTATAAAAGCTTGTAATGTTGTAGTTGCTCCAGGAAGAACCGGTGCTAAATGGATTCAAGAATTAGCTGATAAATATCAAATTCCTTACTTATCTCAAAGTATTGAAATAGGAGTTAGAGTTGAAGTAAGAAAAGAAATAATGGAAGAAATAACTAATATTATATATGATCCAACAATCTTTATTAAGACGAAGACTTATGGTGATGAAATAAGAACTTTCTGTACTAATCCAGGTGGATTTGTAGCAAAAGAAAATTACTATGGTTTCATCTGTGTTAATGGTCATGCTCTAAAAGATATTAAAAGTAATAATACAAACTTTGCTTTTATTTCTAAAGTTAATTTAACTGAACCAGTTACTAATACTCGATTATATGGGGAATCTATTGCTAGAATAGCTAATGTTTTAGGCGATGGTAAACCTATTATTCAATCATTAAAGGATTTAAGAAGTTCACGTCGTAGTGAATGGCATCGTATTAATAAAGGTTTTGTTGAACCAACTTTAAAAGATTGTGTTGCTGGTGATTTAGCTTTAGTTTTACCTCATCGTATAATAACAAATATTTTAGAAGGTTTAGAAACTTTAGATAAAATAATACCAGGAGTTGCTAATGATGATACTTTATTATATGGACCAGAAATAAAATTCTTTAGTAATGAAATAGAAACTGATAATCATTTCAAACTAAAAAATGATAATATTTATTTCATAGGAGATGGGGCAGGTAAAGCTGGTAATATTGTAGCTGCTGCTGCAACTGGTTTAGTAGCTGCTCGAGATATTTTAAATAAATAATATATAAGAAGACATTTAATAAAATTAAGTACCTAAGAGCTGATAATAATTTGTCAAAGAAATATTTTTATGCTATTATGAATATGTCAAGGAAACTTGAATAAAATAAAAAAAGAGGAACATTTGAATCGCAAGTGAATGTCGTCTCTAATTAATTAGTTGTGACACTCATTTATAGCTAATGAGTGTCATATTTTTATTGCTATTACCAATAAGGTAAGGAGTAACAAAATGATAGCAATAAGCCAAAGGACTTTTAAAATAAAAGTTCTTTTTTTCATTGCATCCCTCCTTTCTTTATCAAGATTGGAGGACGACACTCACATCAAATGTTCCAATTACAATCGTACCAAACATTCGTTCACACAGCAAGAATTTTTTAAAAATATGATTGATTTTAAATATTTTATATTATATGTATAAATCCTTTAAACAATTATGTATAGTAAGTTATTATGATTAAATCTTAAAACTATTCTAATTGCATTTTTAAATACTTATGTTTATAATATTATTTATTTAATGGGGGATTATTATGGGATTAGCTAAATACTATAATAGATATTTAAAAACAACTTTATTAAAAGAAGAAAAACCTCTTAAAGATGAACTACATACATTAGGAAACAATTTAATGGAGGAGCTTAAAAGATTACGTAATGTTGTTAAAATATCTCCTGATTATATGACTATTACAATGTCTTTACAAAATGCTTATCGAAGTATAAAAGATTCTCGTTTATTTTTAGATAATGACGCTCTTAGTACTAGGTATCAAAAACCAGTACTTCTTGCATTATGGCGTTTAGAATCTTTTGGTGATTCTTTATATATATGTGATACTTTTGCTTTATTTAATTACCAAAAAGATTTAGATTATGTAAAAGAATTTGCTAAGTGTTCTAGTGATAAAGAAGTCTTAGAAACTATTACAATGGCTGGAAGATTTTTCCTTTATAAAAAAAGAAATCATTCTTCTTTAATAGATGAAAATAGTAAAAAAGAATTTAATAAACTTGATTTAGCTGATGAATGTCTTATTGCTAGTCAAGAAATTAAAAATATTTGTGATAAACTAGGTATTAAATGTTATATTGTTCCTATTGATGCTGGATTATCTAAATATGCTAATCTATTAAATGGTTGTGGTTATCATTACTTTAATATTGTAATAATAGATAATAAAAAGTATATAGTAGATATTACATATAAACAATTTTTTAAATTAAGAGATAATTTATTAGAAAGACTAGGAATAATAGGATTACCTGGTTGTAAAGCAGGAATCTATATGATATTAAATGAAGAAAGAAAAAAAGTTGCAAAGCAACTCTTATATGAAGGATTCGTTGAATTAACAAATTCTAATCTTAAAGCTTACCTAGATGGTTTTGCTTTATCTTACTGTAATGGTCTATATTTTGAAAATCAAGTTACTAGAAATTATACAATGCCCTTTACAGTAGATGATTATATCAATTTTTTAAATGGTAATGACTCTATGATTAATTATATAGATAAAGATATGTTATATCTTCAAAAAAGACCATTAAAGAATCCTCATTTTAAATTTTAATATCTTAAAATACTGTTAAGATTTTTTAGAAATGTCAGTTTTTTAATATAGTAAATTTATTGATAGTTCCTCATTGACAACAGGAACCCA
>CANQZL010000104.1 GCA_947628325.1 uncultured Bacilli bacterium | reverse complement strand
GCTTGTGCCGCAGCTAAACGAGCTATTGGTACTCTAAATGGAGAGCAAGATACATAAGTTAATCCTACATTATGACAGAATTCAACTGATGATGGATCTCCACCATGTTCACCACATATACCTAGTTTAATATTAGGTCTTGTAGCTTTACCTTTAGTAGCAGCCATTTCAACTAATTGACCAACACCTGTTTGATCTAATTTAGCAAATGGATCTTGCTCATAAATTTTATGTTCATAATATGAATTTAAAAATTTACCAGCATCATCTCTTGAGAAACCAAATGTCATTTGTGTTAAATCATTTGTTCCGAATGAGAAGAATTCTGCTTCTTTAGCTATAGCATCAGCAGTTAAAGCAGCTCTTGGGATTTCAATCATTGTACCAATATGGTATTCCATATCAGATTTTCTTTCCTTTTTAACTTGTTCTGCTACTTCAACAACAATATCTTTAACAAATTTTAATTCTTTTACTTCACCAACTAATGGAATCATTATTTCAGGAACAATATCATATCCTTCTTCTTCTTTTACTTCAATAGCAGCTTCCATTAATGCTCTTGTTTGCATTTTAGCTATTTCAGGATATGTAACTGCTAAACGACATCCTCTATGACCCATCATTGGGTTAAATTCATGTAATTCAGCACATTTAGCTTTTAAGTGTTCAACTGTAACATTCATATCTTTAGCAAGTGCTTTAATATCATCTTCTTCAGTAGGTAGGAATTCATGTAGAGGTGGATCTAAATAACGAACAGTCATTGGTAATCCTTTTAATTCTTTATACATAGCTTTGAAATCACCTTTTTGGAAAGGTATTAATTCATTTAAAGCTTCTTCTCTAGCTTCTACTGTTTCTGATAAAATCATTTTCCTTATTTTTGGAATTCTTTCTGGATCGAAGAACATATGCTCAGTACGACAAAGTCCAATACCTTCAGCTCCTAGTTCAACTGCTTTTTTAGTATCAGTTGGATTATCAGCATTTGTTCTAACACGAAGTTTTCTATATTTATCAGCCCATTCCATAACACGTCCAAATTCTCCAGCAATTGTAGCATCTACTGTAGGAATAGCACCATCATATATATTACCAGTTGAGCCATCAATTGAGATAACATCTCCTTCATGGAATACTTTTCCACCTAGTGTAAATTCTTTTTTAGCTTCATTCATTTGAATTTCGCCACAACCTGAAACACAGCAAGTACCCATTCCACGAGCAACAACAGCAGCATGTGATGTCATTCCTCCACGAACTGTTAAGATTCCTTGACTAGCTTTCATACCTGTAATATCTTCAGGTGAAGTTTCAAGTCTAACAAGAACAACTTTTTTACCTTTTTCATGCCATTTTTCAGCATCTTCAGCTGTAAAGACAATTTGACCACAAGCAGCTCCAGGTGATGCTCCTAAACCTTTACCCATAGGTTTAACTTCTTTTAAAGCTTTTTGATCAAATTGAGGATGTAATAATGTGTCTAAATTTCTTGGATCTATCATTAAGACAGCTTCTTCTTCAGTACGCATTCCTTCATCTACTAAATCACAAGCAATTTTTAAAGCAGCTTGAGCAGTGCGTTTACCATTTCTAGTTTGTAACATATAAAGTTTACCATGTTCAACAGTAAATTCCATATCTTGCATATCTTTATAATGTTCTTCTAGAGTTTTGCAAACATCTTTGAATTGAGCAAATGCTTCAGGGAATTTTTCTTCCATTTCAGCAATTTTCATAGGTGTTCTAACACCTGCAACAACGTCTTCGCCTTGAGCATTTGTTAAGAATTCACCAAATAGACCTTTTTCACCAGTTGCTGGATTTCTTGTAAAGGCAACACCTGTACCACAATCATCACCCATATTACCAAAAGCCATTGATTGAACATTTACAGCAGTTCCCCAAGAATATGGAATATCATTATCTCTTCTATATACATTAGCTCTTGGATTATCCCATGATCTAAATACAGCTTTTATAGCACCCATTAATTGTTCTTTTGGGTCATCTGGGAAATCTGAACCAATTTTACTTTTATATTCAGCTTTAAATTGATTAGCTAATTCTTTTAAATCATCAGCATCAAGCTCAACATCTTGTGTAACGCCTTTTTTAGTTTTCATTTTATCAATTAATTCTTCAAAGTACTTTTTACCTACTTCCATAACAACATCAGAATACATTTGAATAAATCTTCTATAACAATCCCATGCCCATCTTCTGTTATTACTTTTTTCAGCTAAAACGTTTACAACATCTTCATTTAAACCTAAATTAAGAATTGTATCCATCATACCTGGCATTGATGCTCTAGCACCAGATCTAACTGAAACTAATAAAGGATTTTCTTTATCTCCAAATTTCTTTCCAGTTATTTCTTCCATTTTACCAATATATTCATTGATTTGGTCTTGAATTTCAGAGTTAATTTCTCTTCCATCTTCATAATATTGAGTACATGCTTCTGTAGTTATTGTAAAACCTTGAGGAACAGGTAACCCAATATTTGTCATTTCGGCTAAGTTAGCACCTTTGCCACCAAGAAGTTCACGCATATCAGCATTTCCTTCTTTAAACAAATACACATATTTTTTCATAGTTTTCCTTCCTTTTTTGCACATATATATTTTTGTCACTTCAATATTATATCAAAACGGAATAAAAACAAGAGATTAAATCTCTTGTTTTTACATAACTTTACATATCTATTAATATTTTTAGCCCCTAATTCCCATTAAATTACTTGAAGAATAGTTTTTTAAACCTCTATAGAAAACTATAAATGCTAAAATAATAATAAAAATTGTAAAGATTATTAAAATTAAAAATTTATTTAGACTAAAATTCATTAATAAATGAACGGGAATCCATGAAGCAAAGGCACTAGGTATAAGAGTAAAGAAAATTATTTTAACTGCTCTTTTAAAAATAACATCTGGATATAAGCAACCATTTAAGAAGACTTCTTTTAAAGCTTCTGTAACATAACTAAATCTAAAAATAAAGAAAGTTATAGAATTTAATATTACAGCAAAACTTGTAAAGATTAATGATCCTAAAATAATTAATAAAGTATATAAAAGAATATTTTTAATACTAAAATTAAAGATTATAAGAGCTAAATAACCATATATTAAATCTCCAAAAGCTGATGGCTCTAAACTAGATGTAGCTACATAACATAAAACATTTTTAGGCATTGTAAGGTAAGCATCTAGTTTACCTTCTTCAATATAATCAGGTAATTTATGAATACCATTAAAAAGGATATGAGCTAGACCAAAGCTACCACTTGAAACAGCCCAAAATAACATAACATCATTAAGAGTATAAGAACCAACTGTTTCTTTAAGAGCAAAAATAGTTAACCATTGAATAATGAATGAAGCATTATTAAATATCATCATAATTATTGATGTCATAAAGGCAACATTATTTTCCATGCAACGCATTAAGTTATATTTTATAGATAAAAACATTATTTTAAAATTATTTTTAACCGCCGTTAACATTTAATTTTCTCGCTCCTTTCCTATATACAATACTTATAAGAATACTTATAACTATTATAATTATTATTTGACTTAAAATTACTTCTTTAAATAAAGTAAAACTTGAAGATATTACTAATTTTGCAGGACCATAACTTACTCCATAAATTGGACTGAATCTAACTATTGTTCTAATAATACTTGGAAACATTTCCATTGGGAAGAAAACACCAAAAATTAAAATAATTTTACTATAAACATTTTGAAATGGCGTTGAGTCTTCAACCCAAAATGAAGATAAACTAATTAAAATTCTTGTCATTCCAGTTATTAATACAGCTAAAAAGAAAACAGGAATACTTATAATTAAAGTCTGGATATTAAAAGTTTCTAAAGGACCAGCAAAGATTAAACCTAAAGTAGTAGCAACTAATAAAAAGATAATAAATCTAATAAAAGTATCAGCTATAAATTTAAATATAACATATATTGGATAACTATATGGTTTAGTTACTTGATAAGCAATATTACCACTTTTAATACAATTTTTTACTTCATTAGTAGCAACTTTACTACCACTACCAAAGGTAATAATTTCGGCAAGTAATAAGTACCAAATCATTTCTTTTAAACTATAACCATTTATTAAATTATCATTCCCACTATAGATAAAATTCCACAAGCTAATTAGAATTAACATTGTAATAGTAAAACCACCAATTCGAAATATAATACTAGTAGCATATTGAATAGAATCATTGAATGTTGTCTTAGCAACATTTAAATATTTTTTCATTCTTTTGTTTCCTTATAAATATTACTTATTATTGTTTCTAGTGGAGTATTAGAAATATTTATATCGATAATCTTATCAGGATCTAATAATTTAATAGCATCACTTATACTTTTTTTCGTTAAATCAACTTCTAATTTTAAATTATAATCTTTGTCTTTTAAAATAGATATTCCATCTACATCATCTAAGTTTATTTTTGTATTCATTTTAGCTTCAACAATTTTTTTATTTAAATAATGATATTTTAAGTTTTCCATTGAATCATCTAAAACAATATGACCATTATTAACAATGATAACTCTTTTACATAATTTTTCAATATCACCAACATCATGACTAGTTAAGAAGATAGTTGTTTTCTTTTCTTTATTAAGTCTTTTGATGAAGACTCTTATTTTTTCTTTAATAACTGGGTCTAAACCTATGGTTGGTTCATCTAAGAAAAGAATATCTGGTTCATGGATTAAAGATGCAACAATTTCACAAATCATTCTCTGTCCTAAAGATAACCCACGAACTGGTGTATTTATAAATTCATCTAATTCAAAAATTTGTTTATATTCTTCAATACGACGTTCAACTATTTTTTCAGGTATGTCATAGATTGCTCCGAA
The DNA here is from genome assembly GCA_947628325.1 of uncultured Bacilli bacterium. GTDB lineage: Bacteria > Bacillota_I > Bacilli_A > RF39 > UBA660 > Coprovivens. The sequence goes on along the minus strand of CANQZL010000104.1, from coordinate 957 downwards.
GAATTTAAAATTATCATATGGTGTTAAGTGAATCCATAGTTGTTCTTTTTGACCAAAGACAGTTCCAATTTTATAAGCTAATTTTTTTCTTTCTTTATGGGGATTAATTCCCAATACTGATATTTCTCCACTGGTTGGAAATAATATTCCTGTAAGCATTTTTATAGTAGTAGATTTACCAGCACCATTTGGTCCTATAAAAGCAAGAATTTCGCCTTTTTCAACTTCAAAGCTTATTTTATTTACGGCTTTCTTTTCTTGATACTTTGGTTTAAAAATTGCTTTTATACTTCCTTTAAGACCTTTTTCTTTAGTTTTTGATTTAAAGGTTTTAGATAATTTTTTAACTTCTATTGCTTTCATTTCTTTACCTCCTTTTTATTAATTTTGGTTCATATTCATCTTGATATTTAGCGATTGATGAATTAACATTTATAAGATATCTTTGATCAATTTCTTGTTCTTCTTCGGCATACCATTCTTTAATCAAGACTCCACCTAAAGCTTGCATTGATTTAGATGAACCTAAATTATTTTTATTACAATCTAGTAAAACATTTTCAATACCTAATTCTTGATATCTTTTTAAAGCTAAATATAAGTTTATTTTATTGTAGCCTTTATTTCTTTCACTTGGTCTTATACTATAACCAATATGACCACCACGTTTCTTTAAATGTTCATTTAATGAAAGTCTCATATTTATCATACCAACAATACGATTATCACTCTCACGGACTAAAAAGTAAGTTTCAGCAGGAACACGTTCATCATTAGGAATTTGTTTTCGTTCCATTTCTAATTTCTTTAACCAACCTTCATAATCATCAAGATAACGATGAAGTCCTCCTACTCCATTAATGTCTGAATGACATGCATAATGCTCATTTATGTAAGCTATAGCATCTTCTTTATAAGACATGTCTGGTATTACATGCATTAATCTTTCCATAATTA
>CANQZL010000103.1 GCA_947628325.1 uncultured Bacilli bacterium | reverse complement strand
AAAAAAATGTTTATACTAAAAATATAGATTGCTATTATTTTAGAAAAATAATATAATAAAGATAGTAGAAAGTAGTGAAGATTATGCAAAGAAAGTATATTTACATTTTAGTCATATTAATTACTATTATTCTTAATGTTTCAGATTATTATTATCAAGAAAATTTGAAAAAAGAAGGAAATCCTGATCAAATTGCTAATGAATTTAATAATTATAATGAAGCAGCCATTTTATATCCTTTAACAATTGTTAATATTCAAAATGATAACAATGCTCAAGTATATACTTATAAATTAAAAATAGATGAAGTAAGAGGGGCTTATAGATATACTAAAAATGGGGAAGAAAACTATATGTTGTTTGCTGCTAATGGTGAGGCAAGTATTACTTTAAAGAGTAATGAATCAGTAACTATATATGATTTGCCTGATGGAGCAAATTATGTTATAACTCAACAATTAAATAATAAATATAAGACTTATATTAATTCCATTGAAATGAATGTTATAGAAGGAGTTGTTACAGCAGAAAATAATATAACATTTAATAATATTGCAATAGAGTTTACACCAACTAATCCACAAGAAAAACCTAATGAAAGTGAAGAAGAAAATAAAACTCCAGAAGAAAATAAACCAAATGAAACCGAACAAGAAGAAAATAAAAAGCCATCTAAAAATCCATATACAAATGATTTTGTTATAGCTTATCTCATTATTTTAATTGTATCTTTAGCTAGTCTAGTTATATATACAAAAATAAAAATTAAAAAATTTGAGTAATTCTCAAATTTTTTTTAGGGTTTAAATATTATTAATTCTTTAGTATAATAAATGACCAAAGAGGTGGAAGATGAAAAAACAAATTCATATTTTACAAGGATTAATGATATTACTTAGTATCTTAATTATTAGTTTATGTTCTATTAAATTTATATATGCTATTAGTCATGAAAAAATAGATACAACATATATGTGGAATATTGAGTTTAATAATATAGTTATAAATCCTTTAAGTAGTAAAGGTGATATTAAATTAGATAATAATAAATTATTATTAGATGTTACTTTAAATAATGAAAATGATTTTTATGAGTTTACGATGGATATATTTAATAGAGGATCTTTAGATGCTAAAATAACTGATATAAATATATCTTCTTCTAATGATAATATCTTTAAATATCAATTAAATTATTTAGATGGGAATTCTCTTTTAAAGGGAGATATTTTAAAATCTTTAAGTAAAACTACTATAAAAGTAAAAATTTGGTACCCTAAATTAGATAAAAAAATATATGAAAGTTTACATCTTGATTTATCATTAAATATTAAATATGAAGCAATATATTAAAAAAATTAATAAATCATATAATATTAATAGATAAAACCTCTTTATTGAAACTTTTTATCATATAAAAAAATAGTTGACTAACAAGCTTTAGTAAAGTACGATTGATATTATGGGTGATATAATGAAAAGACTTATTATTTTTACTTTAGCAATTTTTAGTTTAATAACTTATCAGCCATTACTAAGTAATGCTTACTATGAAGATAAACTTCCAGTAGAAGAAATAGTTACTAAAATTAGTCCAAGTGATTTAATTAATAATTTAAAAGTAGAATATAATAATGAAGATATTATTGGATATATAAGTATAGATGATACTAATATTAGTGAACCTATTGTTAAAAAAAATAATAATTCTTATTATTTAAAACATAACTTATATAAAGAATATGATATTAAAGGATCAATATTTCTAGATTATCGAGTTAACTTTAATGATAAAAAAATATTAATATATGGACATAATTCTAAACAACTAGATATTCCTTTTAAAGAATTAGAAAACTATTATAATAAAGAATATGCTTCTTCTCATAGACAAATAAAAGTACTAACTGAAGAGAGTATCAAAACATATATCATATTTTCTGTTTATGTAGAAAAAGAAGATTATCAATATATGAATGTTAATATTAAACAAGAAGATTGGTTAAAACATTTAAACTATTTAAAAGATAAATCTTGGTATGATTTAGATATTCAATTAGATGAAGAATCAAAAATACTTATTTTACAAACTTGTTCTTTTCATAAAGACTATAGTGAATATAAAAATAAGTATATAGTTATAGTAGCTAAAGAAGATATTTAACATATTAAAAAAAATAAAGCATATTATTAATATATTGTGTAAATTATAATGTTAAGATTGATTTTATTAATTGATTATACTTAATAATCTAGATATACTATTTATACACGGTTAAGGAGTATCATTATGAAAAAGAAAAAAATATTAATATTAAGTTGTATAATTATTATTTTACTTCTATTATTAGTAGTTGCTATAAAATTAGGAATAGATTATAGTATGGAAGCTAAAATAAGGAAAGAAGTATCATTAATTACTAAGATGTATGATGTAAATAATAATGAAGATGTTTCTAGTATAATAGATCGAACTATAGTTAAGAAATCTCGTTATAAAAAAGTAGAAGAAGCAATAAAATCTTATTATAAAGATATTCATACTAGTTTAGAAAATTTAAATTTTTTATTAGATACAGATAATCAATATAATTATTTAAGTGATGATAATATTAATAGTGATGATTCATTATTTACTAAATCTAAAGATAATATTTCTAATATGAAAGCTCAAATAAATGAGAATTTTAAATTATTTAATAAGTATTTAGATGATGAAGATATAAAGTTATCTTATATGGCAGATAAAAAATTAACTAAGTATTATATAGATTTTTATTTAGATGTCATTGGTAGTGTAGATGTAACTAATTTTAAAGATGAATTAAATAAAAAATGTAATAAAGTAATAAATAATTTGGATACTTATGGTGAAGCTTTAGATTATTTAGTTGCTCATAAAGGAAAATGGTCTATTAAGGAGAATAATATTACTTTTAAGAAGAATGAGTATTTAGATGAATTTAATAATATTATAAGTAATATTGTCAAGTAAGAAGTTTTGTTAACTTCTTTTTCTTTTGTCATTTAAAAGTCATTTTGGTTTAATATAATATTAGTATTAAGGGAGATTTATATGGAAATATTAAAAGTAGATAATTTAACTAAAATATATGGGAAAGAAAATACTAAAGTAGTTGCTTTAGATAAAGTATCGTTTAGTGTTAAAAAAGGTGAATTTGTCGCTATAGTTGGAGCTTCTGGTAGTGGTAAGTCAACTTTGTTACACTTAATTGGTGGAGTTGATCGTCCAACAAGTGGTAAAGTTTATATTGATGGTGAAGATATTTATAAAATGAATGATGATGCTCTTGCTATATTTAGAAGAAGACAAGTAGGCTTAATATATCAGTTTTATAATTTAATTCCTATTTTAAATGTTGAAGAAAATATTACTTTGCCTTTAGAACTTGATGGTAGAAAAGTAGATGCTAAAGAATTAGATGAACTATTAAAAACTTTAGGACTTAATGATCGAAGAAATCATCTACCTAATGAGTTATCAGGAGGGCAACAACAAAGAACGAGTATTGGACGAGCTATGATTACTAAACCAGCTATTATCCTGGCGGATGAACCAACTGGGAACTTGGATTCAAAAGCATCAGAGGAAATTGTTGAATTACTTAAAATATCTAATAAAAAATATAATCAAACGATTATCATGATTACTCATAATCTAGATTTAGCATCATCAGCTGATCGTATTATTAGACTTGAAGATGGTCATATAGTAAGTTCTGATTAATAGGTGAGTAATATGTCTTTATTAAATAAACTTACTATAAAAAGCATAAAATTAAATAAAAAAAGAACTATTGTTACAATAGTTGGAATAATTTTTTCTGTTGCTTTAATTACTGCTGTTGCCAATATCTTTAGTAGTGTTAAAGCAACAATGACTAAAGAAACAATTGAAAGATATGGTAATTATCATTATTATTTTGAAAATGTTTCTAGCACAGATTTAAAATATTTTGAAGAAAATCGTAATATAGAAAAGTTTTATTTAACTAAACATCTTGGTTATACTGATAATCAAGATGAATGGTATTATATTTATTTTGTTGAAGTAAAAGCTTTAACAGAAGACGCATTTAATAACTTAGGGATTGAATTAGTAAGTGGTCGTTTACCACAAAATAGTCATGAAATTATTTTAGATTCACGAGCAACAGTATATAAAGATCATAAATATAAAATTGGCGATGAAATAACTTATGATTTAGGTACTTTAGAAGATAAACATTTTTATGATGATTATAATCTAGCTAATGATTTAAATGCTTCTGGTACTAGGGTCATTCCTTGGTCAGAAGAAGAAGCAAGTATAGATTATAATATTATTAATCGTAAACCTACGACATATAAAATTGTTGGTATTTATAATAGTATTCAAAATAAACTTGATGATTTATGTGGTTATGTTCATTTAACTAAACTTGAGGAAGATAATTTAAATGGTAATTATAATTTATTTGTTAGATATACTAAAAAGGGATTAAGAAATAAAAATGAAGTAACTGCTAATCTTATTAATTACGATTTAAAAAAATATGAAAATATTTTAAATAAAAGTGAAATTACTGAATTCAAGTTTAGTGATTCGTTTAAAAAAGAGTATCAAGATTTTTTTGATGAAGTTAAGTTTGTTCCGTATTATAATGGTAGTTTAATTACTATAGAAACTAATTGGTTTAAAAATTCGGATTTAAAACCAATAGCTACCATATGTGCGGTAATCGCTCTAATTATTATCGTAACTTCTATTTTATGTATCAAAAATAGTTTTGATATTTCCATAACAGAAAAAATTAAACAATATGGGATGTTATCAAGTATTGGAGCTACTAAAAAACAAATTAGATATTCAATTTATTATGAAGCTTTATTATTATGTCTAACAAGTATACCATTAGGTTTATTAGCTGGTTATGGTATTTCTTATCTTTTACTTACAATTAATAATAATGTTCTAAAAGATGTATATAACGCTAATATTATTTTTCATATATCGATTGAATTTGTTATCTTAGCCATACTTCTTAGTATTATAACAGTATTTTTATCATCTTTAAGAAGTGCTTATAAAGCTTCTAAAATAAATCCAATTGAAGCTATTCGAAATAATGAAAATATAAAAGTTAAAAAGAGTAGTTTAAAAGTACCATCAATAATAACTAAAATATTTGGTGTTGGAGGTAACATATTTTATAAAAATTTAAGAAGAAATAGAAAAAAATATCGTCCAACAGTTATTTCTTTAGTTATCTGTCTTATTTTATTTATATCAGTAACATATTTTGTAAATCTATTATACGATGCTTATTTAAGCGATTATGATATTAATTATAATATGAGGTTAGGTATCAAACAATCAGAGATGGATAATATTGATGAGGTATATGCTTTAGATTCAATTAAAGAGTATTCTAAGATTGCTACATACTCGTTATATGCAATTAATTATCCAGTTAGTGAAGATTATGTATATTATCATTATCAAGATTATATGTTTTCGCATAATAAATGCAACAATAGTATTGATAATTATAAAAGTATAAGGGCTATTAAAGTCGGAGAAGATGAATACAAGCGTTATATTAAAAAACTAGGTTTAAAATATGAAGATATGAAAGATAAAGCGATACTAATAGATTCACTTATTTTTAAATCATATAATCCTCAAACAAAGAAAGAAGTAAGACATTATTATCATGAGTTAGATTATGGTATTGGGGATAAGTTGACTATTTATCCAGAAGATTTTGACTGTAGTATAGAAACGACTGATTTAGCTATTTCTTATCCAATAGAAGTAGGTTATATCTTAGATATGACTTTAAAAAATACAGCATTACCTTTAGGATTTAATTTTTATTTCGATAAACAAAATAATTCAGTTTTGATATTAAGCGATGA
>CANQZL010000102.1 GCA_947628325.1 uncultured Bacilli bacterium | reverse complement strand
TTCTTAAAAAAATTGTACTTTTTTACTCAAAAATAAAATATTAGTGTCAAATCCTAATATTTTATTTACTATATAATGTCTACTAATTGCTTCCTGTAATATTTTCTTCTTGACTTCCTGCATTATTAATATTTTCATTTTCAGCAATATTTTCTTGTGGTGTTTGATTATCAAGAACAGGTTGTTCAGTTTCTGAACCTGGAGCCAAATCATTTTGGTCATCAAAAGACACATCTTTAGGAGATACTATATCATCATAAATACTAAATATATTATTATACATTTCTAAAGTATCTAAAGCTTTAGCTGTTTCATCTTCATATGATAAAGAACCTATTAATTCAGTAACATTAGCTTCTAATTTATTCTTAGTTTCATCACTTTGATAAACAATCGTAGCTCCAAGCATTAAATCTTTTCCTCCAGAAATTATATAAATCTGAACCGGATAATCATTAACTTTAGTATTAACTAAATAAGCCTTTTTAGCATTTATCGAAGTTTCATTAACAGAAGGATTATTATAATTAGAATTATTCTTTAATAAGTTTTCAATCATTTCCTTATTAACTGTATCTATACTAGCTAAAGAATGAACAATCTTTATCGCTATTGACTCATCAGGATTTGTTATAACCAAGCCTGTTCCGTTACCTATAGCATCCCAATCATTATTCATTTTCAAATTATATCCATTAGTTGAAACATTTATTTTAGCAACAGATGCTACATTATTATTTACCCCATTATTAGCTTTATTACCAGAGTTTTTATTATTTATAAACATAAAACATGATAATCCACCAAACACTATAACTACAGCTAAAATAATTAAAACTGTCTTCTTACCAAGTTTAAAATGTTTCTTTTCTTTCTTTGCTTGTATATTAGCTGGAACACTCACCGTTTCCTCATCTGTTTGTGCTGTCAAAGAACTCGGAATAACTGGTTGATTACTTAATGTAGGACTTACTTGTACCACATTATTATTTTGAGGTACTACAGGTACTTCTACTTTTGTTTCAACTTTTGTTTCTGTATTCGGAGTTACTGGTTCTTTAAGAATTTGTGAATTTAAAGTTCCCTCATTACTAGATACAGAACTATTATTTTCTAAAGCTGTTTGAGTCGTTGAAACATTTGTATTTGCTACTGTTTCTTGACTAACTACTTCAGAATTATCTTTATTATTATTTATACTTGTTCCACAAATAGGACACGTAGTTACTCCCTCTTGTAAAGGATTACCACATTTTGGACAATTACTCATATTAGACCCTCCTATTATAATTAATTATAATATAAAAATAATAAAAAAGCCATAGTAAAATTATAGAACTATAGCTATGAGGTTATTAGCACCTTTATTAACAATTTTTGTTACAGTCTGTGCTAATTTATATCTTGTCGCTTCTGGCATAACCGATAATTTAGCTTGAATACCTTCTTTGACTATAACATCTAAACTACGTCCAAATATTTCACTTCGCCAAATATTCGTTGGATCTGTTTCATAATCTTTCATTAAGTAATTTATTAATTCTTTACTTTGTAATTCACTTCCAATAATTGGTTCAAAAACACTTACCACATCTGCTTTAATAATATGATATGAAGATGCTGTAGCTTTTAATTTAACACCAAATCTTCCCCCTTGTTTTATAACTTCTGGCGTATCCAATTGCATTTCTTTTAATGTTGGATATACAATACCATAACCTGTTTGTTTTGCTGTTTTTAAAGCTGATTTAAGTATTTCAGTTTCTTCTTTAGTCTCTTTATAAGAACTAAATATTTTTAACATTCCAGCTTTTGTATTTACCGTATCACCCATCATTTCATTTAATACTTCATTGTACAATTCATCATCACTATCTAAATTAATATTTACTACTCCAGTTGCTGCATCAACATTACTTATATATGCTTTAGATATATATTTACTATCTTTAAAATATTCTAATATTTCATCAACATCTTTCAATTTTTTAACACACAAAGTACTAGATTTAATTTTAGTTAAATATTCTTCTTTAACAGGATGAGAATTATTAAGTATATGAACCCATTCTGGTAACTTAATATCAATATTTAAAACAGGAAATTCATATAAAGCTGATTTTAAAATATCATAAATTTCATACTCCGTCATAGACTCAACACTTATCGGAAGAACAGCAACATTATGTTCTTCTCTTAACTTACGTGCTAACTCTTGTGTATTAGCATCTTCAGGATGAGATGTATTTAAAACAACAATAAATGGTTTATTAATTTCTTTTAATTCATTAATAACTTTTTGTTCAGCTTCAACATAATTTTCACGTTCAATCTCACCAAAGGAACCATCTGATGTTACAACAATTCCAATAGTAGCATGATCTTTAATAACTTTTTCTGTCCCAATCTCAGCTGCTGTTTCAAAATTAACTGGTTCTTTAAACCATGGTGTTAAAACCATACGTGGATTACCATTTTCATCTTCATAACCATTAGAACCAGGTATAATATAACCTACACAATCTATTAATTTAATATTTGTTTCAAATTCTTCTACTTTAATTTTAGCTCCATTAGATGGTACAAACTTTGGCTCTGTAGTCATAATTGTTTTACCTTGAGCACTTTGTGGTATTTCATCTAAGCAATGTTTCTTTTCATACTCATCAGTAATATTAGGTACGACCAAATTTTCAATAAATCGTTTAATAAAAGTAGATTTACCTGTTCTTACTGCCCCCACAACCCCTAAATAGATTTCTCCATTACCTCTTTTAGAAATAGATTCTATTATTTTGTTATCTTTCATATAACACCCCTACCATTTCTAATAAAGTCTATGGTAAAAAATATTATTTAGAACAAAAAAACTAAATTAAATAAATAATTTAGTTTCATTTTTGATAAATATCATTAATTTTCCATGTTTTAGACAACATTTCAACAATCCCCGTATTACAATATTCACATACTTTAATACCTATTTTAGTAATAGGAGCTCCACAATTAGGACAATTTAAACTAACATTCCCTTTCTTATCATCATATATATAAATTAAATCGGTATTTAAACGATCTTGAACTTTCTTAGAATCCTTAACATATTCTAAAGCTGTTTGCAAAGTTATTGTACATATTCCATTTCTATTATCATAAGCATTTATAACTGTTCGATGTATTTTAACATCTTTAAAAGTATTCTTATTATCTAATATTAAAGAAGATATCATATTATTTAATTTATCACTAGCATTTGGTATTTCTTTTAACTCTTTATCTTTTAATGATTCAAAATAAAGGATAATAGCATTCTCAGCTACTTTTTTTAATTCATCAATATTAATACTAGGAAAGTCTTTATTAATCTTAGGTATCAAAACAGCATCCATTCCCGACAAAGACTTTGGTGTATTTTCATATTCTATTTCTTGCTTATTAAAACCTTCAATAATATTTCTTGTTCCAAAAATTCTTCTTGAAAAAAACTCTATTTTATTTTTTATACTAAAATATAAAAATATTAAACCAGCCACAATTAAAAGAATTAATACTAAAATTATTATTATAGATATTTTCATTAATACACTTCCTTATTCTTTAAAATATAATTCTAAAAAATGATCTTATTGGATCCATCAAAATAAAAACTAAAAATAAGCCTGTTACTAAGAATGGCCCAAATGGTATTTCCTTATTAATATTTTTTAAAGAGGAATAAATAGCATAAGGAAAAGCCAAAAAAGAACCAAGTATCAATGAAATTATACTTAATTTAATTCCTAAAGTAAAGCCAAAAAACATTGATAATTTAATATCTCCTCCACCAATTGACTCCTGTTTAAATAATTTATTACCAATAAATCTAACTACCATCATAAAAATAAAAATCAATAAACCACTACAAATTGATATTAAAAATGTTTCAAAACCAAAAAACATATATTTACATATTAATATAATTACGCTAAATAATAATAATGGTTCATCAAGAATAATTAAATACTTAAAATCACTTACATAAATTAGAATAAGCAAATTAGTTAAAATAATCATAACTATTAATTCATAACTAAAACCATAAAAAATATAACTTAAAGAATAAGAAACCCCACTTAATATTTCTAAAATTACGTACCATATCGATTTATTCTTTTGACAATAAGGACATTTACCCTTATTAATAAAATATGATACTAAAGGTATTAATTCATACCATTTATACTTATTATTACAATGTTCACAACTATTAGCAAACTCACGTTTCCTCAAAGGAAGCTTTAAAGCCATTATAATATCTATAAAACCTAATAGAAGACCAACTATAAAAAATAAACAAAGTACAAAAATGTCAAAAGCCATATCATCACTTCCTTAAGCCCCTCTATTTTTAAATTATATCACAAGATTGGTAAAATGTGATTATCAATCATATAATATATTGGTGATATTATGTATAATAACTTTTCTTTACTCCAATTAATAGGTGGACTTTCTAAAACATTAAATATTGCTAATCAAATGATTCCCATCTATAAACAAGTTAAGCCTTTAATATCTAATTCTAAAAATGTTTTAACTAATCTTCAAAAAATAAATTCAAATATAAAAAACAATAATAAAGACAATAATCAAGTAATAAATAGTAATCAACCTATTACAAATAATTCAAATTCTCCAACATTTTTCCTATAAAAAAATGATTAATTTACTAATCATTTTTTACTATTTTCTTAAGTTTTATAATCTTTCTTAATTTTAATAATTTTATTTTTAGTTGTGTAAATGGTATTTTTTTATATATTTGTTTTTCTTTATTTAATAAATATTTATTATAATCTTTATTATTTAAATAACCATATTCAATTTCTTCTTTAGTATTTCTTTTCTTACTTTTAATAAAAAGACATGTAATATACCATTTATTTTTATCAAAAGTATACTCTTCTTTATCAAGATAATACCCTTTAATATTTAATTCTTTTCTTAGAATATTATAATCATTATTAGATTGAATTATCAATTTATGTATTTTATCTAATTTTGTATTATCTTTGAGAATATGCAAAATTGTATTTGTCCCCATTCCTGAAATTATTAAAGTATTAATATTTTTTAAGTTTATATTTTCAAGTCCATCACTTAAAATTGTTTTAATATCAAGTTTTTTCTTATTAATATTATTTATAGCACTATTTAAAGCATTTTTATTTATATCACTAGCAATAACATTCTTTACCAAGTTATTTTCTTTTAAATAAATACTTAAATAACCATGATCACAACCAACATCTACTACACTATCATTTTTTGAAACAAAAAGAACTAAAGCATTTAATCTTTTACTTAATTTAGTCACTTAAAAAATCTTTTAACTTTTTAGCTCTAGATGGATGTCTTAATTTTCTTAAAGCTTTAGCTTCAATTTGTCTTATTCTTTCTCTGGTAACATTAAACTTTTTACCAACTTCTTCTAAAGTATGACTTGTTCCATCAATTAAACCAAAACGCAATTCCAAAACTTCTTGTTCTCTTTGTTGTAAAGTCATTAAAACATTTCTTATTTCTTCTTTTAATATTTCATTAGTTGCATATTCTTCAGGACTCATACTTCTTTCATCTTTAATAAAATCTCCTAGATGAGAATCATCTTCTTCACCAATAGGTGTATCCAATGATACTGGATCTTGACTTATCTTCATAACTTCTCTTACTTTTTCAACAGAAATCCCCATTTTATTAGCTAATTCTTCTTCACTAGGCTCTCTATTTAATTCAAGAGTCATTTGTCTTTGTACACGAGCCATTTTATTAATTGTCTCAACCATATGTACTGGAACTCTTATTGTTCTTGCTTGATCTGCTAAAGCTCTTGTAATAGCTTGTCTAATCCACCAAGTAGCATAAGTACTAAACTTATAACCTTTACCATAATCAAACTTATCAAC
>CANQZL010000101.1 GCA_947628325.1 uncultured Bacilli bacterium | reverse complement strand
TCTTTCTTTAATTATACTTATTTTTTTATTATATCTTTATTATTTTTAGTAACAATATTCATATAATATTCGTAGTATTTTTGATAATCTGGTAATATTTCATTAGTTAATTTAGAAAAAGGATACAACATAAATTGTTTAGGTTTATTCCCAGTTGCTTTTTTAGTATAAACCAGTTCTGCCGTTGGCTTTTCTAAAGTAATTTTAGTTACTCCTAGATTAACTTCTTTTCTTATCGTTACAGATGCCATCAAACCAACTAGTCTATCTATTCCAACTTGACTCGAAACAAAGTTCCCTAAAGAATAAACGACCATTGTATTGCCAATAAAATCTATAGGTTGAATAACATGAGGGTGAGTCCCAATTATGATATCAACACCTAATTCAGCTAAATAATTGGCAATTTTTATTTCTTCTTCTGTTGGCGTATGAGTATATTCACTTCCCCAATGCATAGCTACCATAATAACATCGACTTTATCTCGAACTCTTTCAATATCTTCTTTAACTTTATTTTCTTCATATAAGTCAAATAAATAATCTTTACCATCTGGAATACTTAAACCATTTGTTAAAGTTGAATAAGAAAAAAGTGTATATGTTATACCATTCTTTTCTTTAATTTGAGGAGTAATTCTTTCTTTTTCACTTTCATAAGAACCAGCACTTAAAACACTATCTTGATTTTTCCAATAATTTAAAGAATTTAATAATCCAGATTCTCCTTTATCTAAAGAGTGATTAGTAGCTAAACTTACTAAATTAAATCCTGCATTTACAAAAGCATCTCCTACTTCAAAAGGTGAATTAAATAAAGGATAACTTGATAATCCAAGTTCAACTCCTCCTAAAATAGTTTCTTGATTATAATATTTTAAATCATAATTTTTAAAAGTTGCATTTAGTTCATTAAATAAATAATTAAAATCATATGTACCATTTTCATAAGCATCATTATAAACTCCATTATGTATTAAAGCATCTCCAACCATTATCAAAGAAGCTTCTGTAACATAATTATCATTTATAGTATCTATAACATTTTGGTTACTTACATAATTATTTTTATTATTAAAACTATATGAATAAGTAAAATAAAATAATGATATTAAAATTAAAAAAGTAATTAAAAATATTAATTTATGATTTATTCTTTTCATTTTTATCATACCCTTAAAAAGATTATCTAATAATTTATATTCATATTCCTTATTATTTACGAATTATTTAAATTAATACTTTTAATAAAAAAAAGAAAAGTTTAACTTTTCTTCCTAATAGTTCTCAGCCTTTAATTCAAAATAGCTTTGTGGATGTGCACATACTGGACAAACTTTTGGAGCTGATTTACCAATAACGATATGACCACAGTTACGACAAATCCAAATAGCATCTTCATCTTTAGAGAATACTACTTTGTCTTCAACATTTTTTAATAGTTTTCTATATCTTTCTTCATGAGCTTTTTCAATCTTAGCAACTGCTTCAAATTTAGCAGCAATAGCATCAAACCCTTCTTCTTTAGCTACCTTAGCAAATTCAGCATACATATCAGTCCATTCATAGTTTTCACCTTCAGCAGCAGCTAATAGGTTTTCAGCAGTAGAAGGAACTTCTCCACCATTTAATTCTTTAAACCACATTTTAGCATGTTCTTTTTCATTATTTGCAGTTTCTTCAAAAATAGCAGCTATTTGTTCATAACCATCTTTCTTAGCTTTTGAAGCAAAATAAGTATACTTATTTCTTGCTTGTGATTCACCAGCAAATGCTGCCATTAAGTTTTGTTCTGTTTTAGAGCCTTTTAATTCCATTATTATTCCTCTTTCTATATTAAATTTTTATGATACTACATTTTGCATATATCATCACTTGATATTATATCATTTTTACTTTTAAAGTCAACGAAATATATATTAAATTTTTATTTCTTTTTAGCTATTTTAACAGCAGTACCATAAGCAATTATTTCAGCAGCTGATGACATTACTTGAGATGAGCCATATCTTATACCTACAATGGCATTTGCTCCTAAACTATTAGCATCATCAACCATTCTTTTAGTAGCAATCTGTCTAGCTTCTTTAATCATTTCCGTATAGCCAACAATCTCTCCACCAACGATTGTCTTCATACCAGCCATAAAGTCACGACCAATATTTTTAGATTGAACAACTTGTCCTTTAACTATACCTAATGATTCAATTATTTCATAACCAGGTACATAATCAATACTTACTAGCTTCATCTTCTTCACCTCCATTTATTTCTTCAATACGTTTAATTAAATTAATAATAATAGCTATAGTTGGTATTAAAAGAATTAAAGCAAATAAATTAAAAATATTAAAAACATGAAACGAATATTCAATATATCCATTTACAAGAAAAAAGATAGCAGGAATTAAAAATAATAAGCCAAATACTAAACTCGATAAAACCGCCCCAAATATTTTTTTCTTTTTATTTGATTTTATTTCTCGCATTGTAAAACCTTCCTTATTTAAAATATTAATATTTTGAAAATATTTAGTTATATCAATATTTTCATATACCTCATTAGATTCAATAATTTCTAAACACATATTTTTTACTTTTTGATATTTTTCTTCTTCCTCTTCAATGTTTTCAATTCTTTTCATTAGACAATCTTTTAAATCTAATTCATGATTATTTAATTTTTTTAATTCACTAATAGAAACACCTAATTCTCTCAAAAACTTAATAATCTTTAACTTGTTAATATCTTCATCATTATATAAACGATAATCGTTATTATCATTTCTTTCTGGTCTAATTAAACCTTCTTGTTCATAGTACCTAATAGCTTTTTTAGATAATTTAACAATATTTTCTACTTCATTAATAAACATAGTAAACTCCTTTCTTATTAGTAATATAGAGTATTCCCTAAGGTGAAGGTCAAGTACTTTTTTAAAAAAAAGAATCTTTTTTAAGATTCTAATTTCTAGCCGCACCATCAACTTGTAAGATAACACCTGTTATATAACTTGCCATATCACTAGCTAAGAATAAAAAGGCATTAGCAATATCTTCAGGTTTACCTATTCTTCCTAAAGGAATAGTTTTAATTAATGGTTCAATCATTTCTTTTGGTAAATTCTTTACCATATCTGTTTCTGTTATTCCAGGAGCTACAGCATTTACTCTAACTCCAAATGGTGCTAATTCACGTGCTAATGATTTAGTAAGACCATTAACAGCAAATTTTGTAGCAGGATACATTACACCAGAAGGTTGTCCATAAACACTTACCATTGAACTAGTATTTAATATAACCCCTTTACTTTCCTTTAAATATGGCGTAACAACTTTTGAACATACAAAGACAGCTTTTAAATTCAAATCAACTATCTTATCACATTCTTCTGTTGTAAATTTATCTAAAGGAGTTGATGAAGATAATCCAGCATTATTTACTAAAATATCTATTTTTCCATATTTTTCTTTTACTAAAGCAAAAGTTTTAGATACTTCATCTTCACTTACTAGATTAGGATAATATCCCATTACTTCATAATTTTCATTTTCACTTTTTAATTCACTTAAAGCTTTATTAACACTTTCTTCCCTTGAACCTAAAAGTACTACTTTAGCTCCATTTTGTAAAAATTTTCTTACAGTCTCTAGACCTATTCCTCTAGTACCACCTGTAACGATTGCAACTTTACCTTGTAACATCATATCACTCTTTCTATATAAGAATTATATCATAAAAACTATTTTAATTTATTAAAATGTATAAAAAAATTAATAATACATAAACTTATATTAGAAAGGACTTAAGATGAAAAAATTATTTACAAATATTTTTTACTTATTTTTACCAATTATTCTCGGTTCTCTTGTTGGTTTACTAATTTCAAATCAAATAGATTATCAAAGTCTTATTAAACCTCCTCTAGCACCACCAAAAATTTTCTTCCCTATTGCTTGGACTATAATTTATCTATTAATGGGTATTTCATATTTTATTTTAAAAAGAAATATAAGATATACTGAAAAAGAAAGTATTATATATTATTTACAATTATTTTTTAATTTACTATGGTCAATAATATTTTTTATTTTAAAATGGCGTTTAGTAGCTGTTTTATGGATTATTACCCTTGATTTGTTAGTATTCTATATGATTTATTTATTCTATGATAAAAAGCCTATTTCAGCTTGGTTAAATATCTTCTATGCTTTATGGATAACTTTTGCTACATATCTTTCTATAGGTATATATTTATTAAACTAAAAGTACTTTTAAGTACTTTTTTAAATTTCTAAAAATTCACTTTTCTTACCTAATTCGTTTTTATATTCATTAATAATTAAAGTATTTGTTGTTATAAGCATAGTAGCTACTGAAGTCGCATTAACCAAAGAATTAATTAAAACTTCCGTAGGATCTAAAACTTCCGTCTTAGCAATATCTTCATATTTTTCTTTATTAATATTATAGACTTTTTGATATTCATTATCTTTAATATACTTAATAATTTCTTCACTATCCAAACCAGCATTAATCATTATTTGTTTAAAAGGTTCTTTTAAAGCTTCTTTAAATATTTTTAAAACTTTAGTATTTTCCAATTCTTCAGCAATTTTATAAAAAATTAATCCACTACCCGTAACTACTCCTTTACTAGCAATATCAATCGCCCATAATGCATCAATATAACGCATTTTCATTTCTCTTAATTCTACTTCACTAGGAGCAGTAATTTTTATTTCTATAAGACCATTTTTAAACATTGCTAATCTTTTTTGATTTTCTTCTTTTAAAACATCATTTATATTATTTAAATTGTTTTCAAGATTATTAATTTCTTTTTGGATTTGACTATTCATTTTAAAAGAAATAATTGTTTCTTTTTTATAAATATTTATTTTACTAATATGACCTATATTATCTTTTAAAATATTTTCTAAATTATTAGTAACTGAACATTCACTAATTAAAGCTAAATCATTCATAATATTTAATTTATTTTCACCATATCCTGGTATTTTTAATAAAATAATATTTAAATTTTCTTGATTATTAATTGCTAAAATCTGCGAAATAAAACTATCACTATAATCATGAGCAAATATAATAAATATTTCTTTAGTAATTAAAAGTTCATTAATTAAACTAGCAATTTCCTCAATATCATTTATACAATTATTTACTATTATTGTTTTAACAGAATCTAAAGAATAAACATCTTTATTTATCATAAAATATGGCGATGCCAATAAAGTCTCTATTATGTAACCTTTTTTATGAATTATTTCATTTGTTTTATCTTCTGTAATAATAATAGCATTTTTATCTTTAACTTTTTGATAGGCTTCATATATCGTTTTACCTATTAATTCACTATTAGCAGAAATATTAGCAATATTTAATAATTCTTTACTATTAGGTAAACGATTATAGTTTTTAATCATTTTAATTATTTCATTTAAAGATGAATCTATTTCTTTTTTTAGTAAAATAGGACTTTCTCCTTCATCAATTAATTTTAGACAATTTTTATAAATACTTTCTAATAAAACTAAAGTTGTTGTAGTTCCATCCCCCACATTATTATCAGTATTAATAGAAGATTCTTTAGCTAATTCTAAAATCGTATTAACTATTTCATCATCACTTTCAATATTTTTAGCAATAGTTACCCCATCATTAGTAATAAAAGGAGTAAAAGATGAATGATCTATAATAGCATTACTTCCTTTAGGTCCTAAAGTTGTTTTTACAGTATCACATAATAATTCGATAGCAGAATTCATTTTTTCTCTAAGTTCATTATATGTTATTATTTTTTTCATTATCATCACTCATTTCTATAATATAAGGCCAATATTTTTTAGGCATAAAATTCATACGACAACGTTCATTTTTTCTTTCTGTTATTCCAATAGTTTTATAAAAACTTTTCCACATATCTTCAATTTTTATTTCATCATC
>CANQZL010000100.1 GCA_947628325.1 uncultured Bacilli bacterium | reverse complement strand
TGCGATGAACCAACAGGAAATCTGGACCCAAAAACATCAAAAGAAATAGTTAAAGTTATTAATGGAATTAATAAAGATATGGGAACTACAGTTATAATGGTTACCCATGATAAAGAAATAGTTAACTCTATGAAAAAACGTGTTATTACTTTAGAAAATGGAGTTTTAACTAGTGATACTATGAAAGGAAGTTATACGGCCGATGAGAGCGATTAGAATATTTAGAAGAAATGTAGCTAATGCTGTAAAAAGTATCTTTCGTAATTTCAGTCTAAGTATTGCCTCTATAATATGTACAACAATAACACTAGTCATTGTTTCATTAGCAATAATAGCATCTGCAAATATAAATAATTTTACTAAAAACTTAGAAGAAACTTTAACAGTTATAGCTTATGTAGATAAAGATACTTCAGAAGAAGAAATAGAAGTAGTTAAAAGTAAGATTCTTGAAATAAGAAACATTAAAAGTGATGAAATAATATATAAAGATAAAGAAACTATCAAGAAAGAACAAATGGAAAACTTAGATGAGAATTCCACAGTATATAAAATTTTGGATGCTTTAACAGAATCTAATAATCCTTTAGAACCAGAATTTGTTATTTCAGTCAAAAATGTTGAAGATTTACCAGAAACAGCTACAGCTCTTAAATCTATAGAAAACATAACTAATGTTCAATATAGTGAAAGTGTAGTAGAAAGAATGATTCCTATTTTTGATGTAGTTCAAAAAGTTACCATTGCTATCATAATTGGTTTAGTATGTGTAACAGTCTTCTTAATTTGTAATACTATTAAACTTACTATCTTTGCTAGAAAAAGTGAAATAGAAATAATGCGTTTAGTAGGTATAAGTAATTTTGTTATTAAATTACCATTTGTAATTGAAGGTTTATTTTTAGGTATCATAGGTTCTATAATACCAATTGGCGTTACAATATGGGGCTATATAATAGCTTATGATAAATTAGAAGGATATTTATTTACTAACTTTATTAAAATGTTAGAACCATTACCTTTTACTTTATATGTTTCATTGGCATTAGTAATAATAGGAGGATTAGTTGGCATGATAGGTAGTTATACTACAGTAAGGAAGCATTTGAAGATATGATGAAAAAAATTATAAATATTACTTTAATAATTTCATTATTAATGGTTATGATAATTCCTTTAGAAAAACCTAAAGCTTTAACTTTAGGAGATTATAAAAATAAAGTTAAGGAATTAGAAAATAAACGATATGAAAATGATCGTCTTACTCAAGAAAAAATTAATGATATAAATGCCAAAAGAAATGCCATACTAACCTCTAATAAAACAATAGAACAAAATGAACAAAAAGTAGAAGCCGCTAAAACACAAGTTGCTGAAAGTAAAGAACAAATAAAAATTAAAACTGAAGAACTAAAAGATGTAATTAACATCTTGCAATACTCAGACATCAATTCAGATGAAATATATTTAGATTATATTTTTGATTCTTCATCAATATCTGAATTAATGGAAAGACAAGCTGTAATCGAGCAAATAGTTAGTTATACGCAAACTCAATTAGATGATTTAGAAAAACTAATTGACTATAATGAAAATTTACAAGTTAAACTAGCTAATGACAACATTGCCTTAAATAATTCAATATCTACATATGAAAAGCAAGTCGAAGAATTAGAAGCCTATATTAATAGTCTTGCAACGATAGGTCTAGATTACGAAAATCAAATAAAGGCTCAACAAGGATTAATTAAAATATATCAAGATGCTGGTTGTAAAGACGATGAAGACTTAGATGTATGTTACTATTCTAAAATGGGAAGTTCATCATCATTTTCAAGACCTTTAGATAAAGGAGTAATTACTCAAGCTTGGAATGCTTCTCATGGAGGAATAGATATTGCAGGAAATAATCCTGGAACTAATGTCTATTCACCTGCAAATGGAACAGTAGTATTTACCTTAAGCAAATATAAATGTGGAGGTAATTTAATATATGTTCATTACAATGTTGGTGGTAAGAAATATACTACAGAATTTGGTCATTTAAGATCAATAAAAGTTAAAGCTGGTCAATATATTGCTAAAGGACAAGTTATCGGAACAGTTGGTGGTGACTCTTCAACATGGTATTACGATAGCTGTACAACAGGAGCTCACTTACATTATGCTATAGCATATGGCTATTTCTTTACTGAAAGAGGCTGGGGAAGTGAATTCTATACTTATAAATCCTATACAAGAGCTACTTCAGTCCAAAGTATAAGTGGTTTAGTAAGTCAAAAAGGATGGAGATTTACCACAAGAGGATAAATCTCCTTTTAATATCTAAATATTTCCTATAACCAAATTTTATGTTATTATATCTAAGAAATAAAAAAATTAAGAGGGTGATTAAATGACCTTTACAACACGTATAAAAGAAGAAATTACTAAAAATGATGTTTCTAAAATAGAATCAATAGTAGAACTATCAGCATTTATAAGATTTACTGGTCAAATAAAAAAAGATAGTATAACTCTTGTTATGGAAAATGCTTCCGTTGCTAGAAGAATATATAAAGACATAAAATATAATTTTGGTATTAATATTAAAATTATAATTCGTAACCAAAAAAGATTTAGAGTTAAACAAATATATATCTTAGAAATAACAGAAAAAGTAGACTATATTTTAGAATCACTAAATATCTTAAAAGATGGTAAAAAAGTATTACCAGAAGAATATTTCTTAGAGTCTGTAGAAGAAAAAGCTGCTTTTCTAAAAGGAATTTTCCTAGCTTGTGGTAGTGTTAATGATCCAAGTTCTAGTGGATATCATTTAGAATTTACTTCTCATACTAAAAAAGAAGGTCTATTTATTTCAAACTTACTTAAATCATTTAATATTTCATCTAAAGTAATTAAACGTGGCAACCATTTTATGATTTATATTAAAAGTGCTGAAGTAATAAGTGATATAATTCGTTTACTTGGAGCTACTAATAGTTTCTTTTATTTCGAAGATATAAGAATATATCGTGATCATAAAAATATGGTTAACAGATTAAATAATTGTGAAATAGCTAATCAAGAAAAAATCTTAAAATCAGGATTAAAACAATTAGAAGATATTAATTACTTAAAAGAACATGATTTATTAGGCCTTCTTGATGAAAATGTCTTAGAAGCCATTAAATATCGTGAAAGTTATCCTGAAACTTCCCTACAAGAATTAGCTGATATTATTACTACTGAAACTGGTCGTAAAATAGGTAAATCAGGTATTAACCATTACTTCATTAAAATAAAAAAGTTAGTAGAAAAGCATCAATCTAAAAGCCAATAAAAAATTATAAGACACAATATCTTATAATTTTTTTTACCACATATTAGTATATTTTCCATCACCTTTATAAACACTATCCATTAATATTATATGTTTATAAATACTACCTACTAATTTATTCTTAGCTACTGTTGTCATAACAACACCCTTTGTAGTATTTAAAGATTCTGCTATATAGTAATTGTTTTCATCCCATCCAGCCAATATAGCCATATGTCCATTATTACCAATTAAATCTCCTACTTTAACTTTACCTGAATTCATAAGTTCATTAGTTATTTGAACCTTTGTTCCTAAATCATCTAAATCAAATTGTGAAGCATTAACACCAGCTCCCATATCACCAACATCAACGCCTCCATTTAGTAAAGCCCACGTAACAAAACCAGAACAATCTAATCCATTAGGATATTTATGACCATAAATATATTCAGGTAAATTAGTATATGTAGTTAAATTACATCCCCAAGTAGCAGGACCAGATAAACTAGCACCTTTTTCTAATTCTTCAAATTTACTAGGATTTAAATACAATCCTCGATGGTAAAATCTTCCTTCTCCATCAACATGCATATATGGCGCATAATTATTAAGTCTTCCATTTTCCGCAAAATAATGAATACGATAAGCAAACTCTAATGTTAAAAATCTTGCTGCTGCAATAACTCCCCCTCTAGTCCCATAACCAGCACTATCAACTCTATCAAATAATATTTTATCGATTAGTAAAGCTTCATTTTCATTAAATTGTCCACAAGATACATAACTTTTATTAAAATTAATCATTGGCTTAGTAATAAAATTAGATACAACAACATTAACTTGACCTTTAGTTCCTGTTTCACTAGTAACTTCTATTATAGCAGTACCATAATCAACCCCCGTAATTTTACCCTTTTCATCTACTACTGCTACATCTTCATTTGTACTAGACCAAGTTACATTATCACTTGTTTCTCCAAGTTTAACTAATTCATATGTAACTTCTTCCGTCATACCTTTATATAAATATACATTATCTTTATTAGTTTTAACTTCTAATACTTTATTAATTTCTACTTTCTGAGAATCAATACTATTTACATTTCCCCATTTATCTTTAACATATATATGATAATCTCCGCTTTCAACAATCTCACTACAATAATTATTAACTGCTTTTTTCCATCTATCATCATCTTTACTAGGTTTTTCTTCATCTAGAGTTATTAAACACCATGTTGATTTATCAAATTTATAAAAGTAATTTCCTACCTCAACATTAATAATTACTCTATTTTCAAAATTTTTACTATCTGTTATTTCGATATTTTTAATATAAGGAGCAACTGAAAAATTAGCAATAACAATAAATACTATTAATAAAATAAAAATAGCAAGCATAGAAATAATTATAATCTTATTTATTATTTTTTTCACAATCCATCTCCTAACACTTTTAAACGTATTGAATATACCAAAAAAATAATAACAAATCAAATTTTATATATAATTTTTATTATCAAACTTAAAATTATATAGTATAATAACTTTAGAATACAGAAGGGGCGATTAAATGGCAACTAATAGAACTAACGTAACATTTAATGATGGAACAGTAATTGAAGTACAAAAAGGAACAACACTATACGAATTAAGTCATCTTTATCAACCAAAGATGAAATACAATATTGTTGGTGCTGAAATTGACAATGAAACTGTTTCAATGGAAACAAAAATCACTAGAGCTACAAAGATAAACTTCATAGATGTAACAACTACCAATGGTTATAAAATTAATAAAGCCGGCTTACAATTTGTTACTGAAGTTGCATTAAAAGAAGAATTTGGTTCTAGTTACGAAATTACTTTTGATCATTCCATAGCTAATGGCTTACATATGACAATTGTAAGTGATAAAAAATTCACTTTAAATGATGCTAAAAGACTTAAAGCCAAAATGAACGAAATCATTTCAAATGACGAAAGAATATATACATTAAATGTTGAAAATAAAGAAGCAATCAGTTACTACAATAAAGTTAAAGCTGTGGAAAAAGCTCAAAATATCCACAATTTAACCAATAAAATAGTAATAGTACATAAACTTCGTAATTATATTAATTACTACTACTCTGATATGCCTTATTCAACAAAATGTCTTAATAAGTATGATTTAGTCTTTTTAGGAGATAATAAACTAGTATTATTATTCCCATCTCCAAATACTAAATTTAAAGTACCAGAATATATTCATTATCAAAATGTTATTAAATGTTTTGAAGAATCAAAGAAATGGATTAATACTTTAGAAATTCCTTATGTATCTGATATTAATAAAGAAATATCTGATTGTAAAATAGAAAACTTAATTAAAATAGTTGAAACAGATTTTAATAATCGTATTCATGAATTAGTTGATGATATCATTAAGAAAAAAGCTCGCTATGTTTTATTTGCTGGTCCATCATCTTCAGGTAAGACAACTACTACTAAAAAAATAGCTTTGCAATTACGTAGTAGAGGCTATGACGTATTAGTTATATCAGTTGATGACTTCTTTAAAGAAAAGATAGATACACCAAAAGATTCAGAAGGTAATTATGATTTTGAATGTTTAGAAGCTATCGATTTAAAATTATTAAATAAAACCCTTAAGGATTTAATAGAAGGTAA
>CANQZL010000099.1 GCA_947628325.1 uncultured Bacilli bacterium | reverse complement strand
TCTAATTTAACACTTACAACTTTTGATACTCCAGATTCTTGCATAGTAATTCCATATAAGGCATCTGCATATTCCATTGTTCTTTTCTTGTGAGTAATAATAACAAATTGACTACGATTTTTACAAGATAATAAATAATTACCAAAAGCATCAACGTTAACTTCGTCTAAGGCTGCTTCTACTTCATCTAAAATAACAAATGGAACAGGTTTAACATTTAAAATGGCAAATAATAAGGCGATAGCTGTTAAAGTTTTTTCACCACCTGATAAAAGAGCGATTGATTTTAATTTTTTTCCTGGAGGGACAGCTGAAATTTCAATTCCTGTATTTAAGATATCATCAGGATTAGTTAATTCTAAGATACCTTCGCCACCTTTAAATAACTTTTTAAAGACAACCTTAAATTCATCACGAATTTTGTTGAAAGTTTCAATAAATCTACTTTTCATTATTTCATCCATTTCCGAAATAACACTCATTAAACTAGTAATTGAATTTTCTAAATCATTCTTTTGATTAGTTAAGAAAGTATAACGTTCATTAATTCTTTCATACTCATTAATACTTCCTGTATTTACTTCACCTAATGATTTAAGTTTATCTTTTAGATTACTTACAGTTATTTTAGCTGTATCATAATCAATATCTAAAGTATATGACTCTTTGGCTTTTTCATAAGTTAAATTATATGTTTCATTTAAATTAAGTAATAATCCATCTAATTTAACATCCATTTTACCAAGTTTAATTTCTTCATTTTTTAACTCATTTTGTTTTTGCGTAATTTTACTATTCATATCACGATAAGTTTTTTCTAAAGTCATTATTTCATCGTTTATATCAGCTTTATTACTCTTATATTTATTGACTTCTCTTACTAAGTCTTCTTTTATAGATACTTTTTCATAATATTCATTAACAATTTCTTCTAACTCTTTATCTAAAGTATTATTACTTTTATTTTGAGTACCTACTAATTCATTATTTTTACTGGCATAGTTCTTCTTTAAATCTTCTAAGTGAGAACTTTTTAAATTAAATGTTTCATTTAAAGTAATAAGTTCTCTTTGATTATTTTCTAAGTCAAGACGAAGGCTATCTATTTCTTTATTTATATTAAATAAATTATTGTCTAATTTAGATAATTTTTCATTTTTATCTTTCAATTCTTTATTTAAATTTTCTAATTCATACTTTTGGCTTAATAAGCTACTTGTTGTTTTTAAAATACCACCTGTAATTGCTCCACCACTATATTGAATTTCTCCTTCTAAAGAAACAATTTTATATTTATAATTTAATATTTTACCTATTCTATTTAATGTATCAATATTATCTACTACTATGACATTGCCTAATTGATTTAAAACTACACCACGAAATTTTTCATCATAGTCAACTAAAGAATCAGCCGTTCCAATAAATCCTTCTAGACGATTAACTTTTGTTAAATCTTCATATAATACATTACGGGGTTTAATGATGGAAATAGGAAAAAAAGTTGCTCTTCCTAGTTTATTTTCTTTTAAGTAATTAATGGCTTCTTTAGCATTTTTTTCATTTTCAACAACAATGACATTGCTATTAGCACCTAAAGCTGTTTCAATAGCTGTTACATATTTTTCATTAACTTTAATTAATTTACCTAAAACACCATAGATACCAGTAAGACGAATATTATTAACAACATTTTTAACTGAATATGGAAGTTTTGTATCATTATTCATATTATCTTTTAATATTTCTACTTTATTATTTATATTTAGTATTTCTTTATTTAAAATATTTATATCATTATTTAAAATATTTCGTTTACTTTTCTTTTCTTCTGTTAATTTAGTAAATTCCATATTTTTTAATTGTTTTATTTCTAAATCTTTTTTTAAATCAGTAAGTTCTGTTGTACTAGTTGAAATAAGTTTATTAAGGTTTAATACTTCTTCTTTTAAAGATAAGATACTTTCTTGTAATTTGGCATCATCTACTTTATATTTTTGTCTTTCCATAGTTATTTGCTTTTTACTTTCTAAAGTAGCAATAGTCTCAGTTAAACTTGTAATAAGATTATTCTTTTCTTCAATAGCATTATCTATTTTTAGACTTTGAAGTTTTAATTTCTCTATTTTTGAAGTATCAGTATTATTTGAAGTATCTAAATCTAAGACTTCTTCATTTAATTTTTTTACATTTTCTTTTACTTTTTGATATTCATCATTTATTTTAGTTATTTCAGTAGCAATTAAAGCTACTTCAATATTTTCTAATTCTTCTTTATATTCTAAATATTTACGTGCTTTATCTGATTGTTCTTTTAAGGGTGTTAAAGTTATTAATAGTTCATCAATAAGTAAATTAACTCTTTCTAAGTTTTCATTTGTTCGATCTAATTTTCTTAAAGATTCTTCTTTACGTTTTTTATATTTTAAAACACCAGCCGCTTCTTCAAAAATAGTTCTTCTTTCTTCTGGTTTATTATCTACGACTTCAGCTACGGCTCCTTGAGAAATAATATTAAATGACTCTTTACCAGCTCCACTATCTATAAATAAATCCGTAATATCTTTTAATCTAACTTTTGTATTATTTATAAAGTATTCATTTTCACCAGTTTTATAAACAGCTCTTTTTATTTCTATTTCATTAAATTCACTATTTAGGTAATGATCACTATTATCAAAAACAAGACTAACACTTGCTCTTGTTTTTTCAGCTCGAGTTTTTGAGCCAGAAAAAATAACATCAATCATTGAAGTATCCCCACGTAAGGCTTTTACTGATTGTTCTCCTAAAACCCATCTTACAGCATCGACTATGTTACTTTTTCCAGAGCCATTAGGACCAACTACTCCTGTAATACCTGGATTAATGTCTAATTCTATTTTATCAGCAAAAGATTTAAAACCATTTGCTCTTATACACTTTAAATACATCTAAATCACCTTATTTTGGCTTGTTTATTATAAGCATCTTTAGCTGCTTTTTGTTCCGCCTCTTTCTTTGATTTGCCACTACCTCGACCATAAACAATGTTATCAATTACTACTTCAACATCAAATCTTTTATCGTGAGCTGGACCACTTTCTCCTACGAGATGATATTCTAAAGAACTTTTAGTCGTTTGAACAAGTTCTTGTAATCTACTTTTATAATCACCTAAAAATATATCATGATTTTTAATACAAGGAACAATTACCTGATTAAATAATTTACGAGCTGTTTCTAAACCTTGATCTAAATAAATACAGCCCATGATACTTTCAAAAACATCTGCTACGATTGTTTCATTTATATTATTAATTTGACCATGTCCGACTCTAATATAAGGTTTATAATTTATTTCATCGGCATATTTAGCACATGCACTTTCACAAACATAAGAAGCCCTTGTTTTACTCATATCACCTTCAGATAAATCTAAATTTTTATATAAGTAATCACTGACTAAAATTTGTAAAACTGCATCTCCTAAAAATTCTAACCTCTCATAGTTCTCACAATCATGTTCATTAGAATATGAAGAATGAGTAAGGGCTTTTAATAAGAGATTTTTATCTTTTATTTTTATACCAAACTTTTCTAAAAAATCCATCTTTATCACCATAAAGTATTATATCAAAAATAATAACTATTTACTAGAATTAAAAGCATTATTTAATAAATTCAAATTTACAAAAGATATATTTTATAGTAAAATTATCTTGTTATAGAAAATATAAGGAGAAGAATTATGAGAAAGAAATTTATTTTTATTTTATTTATAATTTTAATTACGTTATTTACAACTGGCTGTTTTGAAGGAGATGAGTTAGAAGGTTCTAATATTACAACAACGATATATCCTATTGAGTTTTTAATAAGTCGATTATATGGTAATAGTGAACTTAAAAGTATTTATCCAAATGATACAAATATAAATGAATACTCATTAACAGATAAACAATATAGTGATTATGCTAAAAATACAACAATTTTTATTTATAATGGTTTAACTGAAGAAAAAGAAATTGCCAAAAATTTAATTAATAAGAATAAAAGAATTCAGATATTAGACGTAACATATGGTTTAAAATATCGTTATGGAATTGAAGAATTATGGTTAAGTCCTAATAACTTTATAATGCTTGCTGAGACGGTTAAAAATAATTTAAAAGAATTAAGTACATCAAAATATGCTGCTGAAGATATTGAAAAAAATTATTCATTATTGGAAGAAGATTTATCTTCATTAGATGCTGATTTAAGAAATTTGGCTAAAGCAGCTATTAATAAAGGCAAAAGTACAATAGTAATTGCTTATGATGCTTTTGGTTTTTTAGAAAACTATGGTTTTAATGTAATAAATATTAGCAGCGAAACAAATATTACTACATCTATTAAAAATGGTTTTAAAAATAAAACTTATACTCATATTTTTGTTAAAGATAAAGATAATGTTTCAGATAGTGTTAAGGATATAGTAGATAATTATGGAGCAACTCTTGTGGAAATAAATACTATGGATACTTTAACAGATCAAGAAAGAGCTAATAATGATAACTATATAACTATTACAAGAGATTTTATGAATACTTTATCAAATATTTTACTTGGATGAGAAGTTAAACTTCTCTTTTTTTATTATTAAATTTTAATATTTTACACTTATTATATGAGTAAAATATTTGGTATTAAGACGATTTGGTACTTTGATATTTTTGGGCATTTTACCAAGATCATCTTTAATAATTAAACCGGTTGTAATGTCTATGGTTGTATAGTTCATTCCTTGTCCACCTGATGAAACATGAGCAATTGAAATAGTTTTCTTTTCTTTATCAATATTAGTTATAATTCCTATATGACCAGGCATCCAAGCAAAGTCACCACGTTTGACAATTTTTAAAATGTGTTTAGAGATTTTATGTGACTTTCCTAAAGAAATTAATTCAGAAGAATCAGGTATAAAATAACCATCACTATCGTTATGAGATTTTAATAATTTTCGAGTAAAAGAATTAGTTGTATCAGCCATTAAAATACACCATGAAACAAAACCAGAACAATCAAAAGATTTAGGTTTTAAAGTACCTGCTTCATCACCAAATACTAAAGGTGTTAATTTAGACCAATCTTTATCTAGACTTTTTAATTTATCTATTTCATCTATTTTATATTCATGTCCACCACCCCAAAAGTAAAATAGTTTAGGAAATTCGGTGGCCATATATAAAGCTAAGTTGGCGACTTTTTCATTTAAAGGTTCGCCTGTATCAACAATGTCTTCAATTATGGGTTCATATTTTTTTACATTATAGCCCTTTTTTAAGTACTTTCTTTTCATAATAATATTATCTTCCATATAATCATCCTTTATATAATTTTATGATAGTAATAAATTTTTGTATTAAAAAAAGCCCTCTTAGGGGACTTAAATTTCTATATGGCGGAGCAGGAGAGATTCGAACCCTCGCGCCAGTTACCCGACCTACACCCTTAGCAGGGGCGCCTCTTCAGCCTCTTGAGTACTGCTCCATTACCAAGGTAACAAATAAATTATAACTAATATTTAATTCTTAGTCAACTTATTTTCTCTTTTTTTTACTACTTATAAATTTATTATACTCTTTTTTTCTTATATTATGCTGAACTATTAAAAAAACTATACCTGATACTACTAATAAGCCAACTACTATGAAATACCATTTAGAAAATTCAAAATAAATTATTCCTATTGTGATACCTATGGCAAATAATAAACAGGCAATACCTTCGATAATTAATCTATCTAAAACAGGACATAATTTAATACCTTTAGCAGTTCGACGATACTCTACATCTATTTTTTTCTTTTCACTTTTAGATAATTTATCATACATAGATATCAACTCCTATTACTATTTTAACATATTTTAATTTTAATATATATAATAATTTTATCCGTTAAATCAATCTAAAGTGCACAATTAAGTGCAATAGGTATAAAAAAGTGCAATTATAAAAGAAAATGCACTTTTT
>CANQZL010000098.1 GCA_947628325.1 uncultured Bacilli bacterium | reverse complement strand
TTCTCTCTTAGTTAAAGTACCAGTAGAATTCTCATCAGTTGTTTTATAATTATCTTTATTTGCTTCTACTTCTTTAACATCATATTTTGTATTATAAGGAATATCTTCTATAGAAATATATTCTCCACCTTTAAGTTTTACTGTGGCCTTATAAGTAGTACCATCTTCTTGCCTTACAAAATCAATAGTTCCTTCTTCTCCATTATTTTTAATATATGGATAAAATTCTTCCATTGGTACTCCTTTATCTGTAGTTAATGTAACTTCAAAATTCCATTCACGATCAACCTCAACATTATCACCTTTTAATCTTTTTTCAATTACTAATCTATGTTTTGATAATTTCCAGTTATTAAACTCTACTAATATTCCTTCTCTATCAATAACACCATTAGTATTATCAGTAGTTGTTGTTGTATAACCTTCATTAGTTACATCCTCTTCTTCTACTACATATTTAGTACCTTCAGGTAAACCTTCAATAGTAACAACTTCACCATCTTTAAGTTGTAAAGAACCTTCGTAATTACCTACTTTATTTTGTTTAAGTTCTAAAGTTCCTTTTTCTCCGTTATTTTTTGTATATGAATATTCTTCATTTAATGTAGAACCTGCTGGTGCGGTAAATAAAACTTTAAAATTCCATTCACGATTCTTATCTCCCATATTACCTTTTACATTCTTTTTAATAGATAAGTCAAAGTTAGTTGATTTTATATTATTATAAGTAACTTTAGTCTCATTATCTAAAAGTCTTCCAGGTACTCTTCCATCAATATCAATTTTATAACCATCTGCATCAGTTTCTAATATTTCATACTTAGTATCCTCAGGAATACCATGAATAGTTATCTTATCAGTATGATGTAAAGAAACTGTTCCAGTATAAGTACCATCTTTATTATCAGTTAATTTCAAATATCCTTCTTTACTACCATCATAGTAATAACCGTCTTTACTACCACCATAATAAATTCCATTTTCATCAATAAGTTTTATATTCTTATCTGGAGTAAATGTAATCATAAAGGTAAATTCTTTATCTACGTCTCCTAAACTTCCATGTACAAGTTTTTCTAAAGTAAGATCTTTTAATCCAGGTAAATTATTATTGTACACTACTAAAGATGCAACATCTCCACTAATTTCGCCTGTATTACTTTCAGTATATGTAATATAGCCATCTTCATTAGCATCTTTTTCTACAACTTCATATTCAGTTGATGCATCAAGACCCGTAATTGTAATAAATTGACCATGTTTTAAAGTAATTTCTCGTCTATAACTTCCATCAGGATATTTTCTAAATGACAATTCTCCATCTTCAGGTTTTGAAACACCATCTATAGTTGAACCACCTACATAACTATAAGTAATCTCTTCTCCTGTCTTTCCAGTAGAATTTAGAATAATTTCAAAAGTCCATTCTTTCTCTTTATTTCCACGTTCTCCTAAAACTTCTTTATTAATAGTTAAAGTTTTTGGATCAAGTTTCATATTGGTAAATGTAACCTCAGGTGTTTCGTTATACTCTAAAGTACCTTCTGTATTATTAGTCTTACCTGTAATATAATAATCTTTATTAGCATCCACTTCTACTACTTTATATTTTGTACCTTCAGGTAAACCTTCTATAGTTATTGTTTCTTGATCTTTTAAAGTGAATTTTCCTATATAACTTCCATCTTTATTATCTTTGAATGTTATATCTCCTTGTTTAGAGCCACTATAATGATATGAATCATTAAGTTCCATTCCAAGTGGAGGAGTTAAATAAACCTCAAAGTTCCACTCTTTTCCAGTATCTGGACTATTACCAGTAACTATTTTTTCAATTTTTAAATTAGTAGTAGCAATCTTAGTATTAACAAATATTACAGTTTCTCCTTCTGTTGTCAACATACCAGACTTATTATCAGTAGTTGTTGTTGTATAACCTTCCCCAGTTACATCCTCTTCTTTTACAAGATATTGAGTACCTTCAGGTATTCCTTCTATAGTAATTATTTGACCATGTTTTAATTTAACACTTCCTGTGTAATAAACTCCATCATCTGTATGTTTTGTAAATTCTATTTCTCCATCTTCAGGATCTTCTACATTTTCAACTATATGAGATCCAACATAATGATAACTACTATCAAGTTCAATATTATCACTAGGAATTAATGTTATATTAAAGGTAAATTCTCTACCTACTTCTCCTAAACTTCCTTCCACTCTTTTACCAATTGCAAGTTTTCTAGAGTCATATTTAGCATTAACAAATCTAACTTCAACTTCTCCACTTTCAGATTTAATTTCACCTTCAGCATTATCATCTACCACTGTAGTAATATAATCATCAGTATTTACTTCTTTTTCCTCTACTTTATACTTAATTCCTTCTGGTAAATCTTTAATAGTTATTTTCTGTCCGTGTTTTAACGTAAATTCACTACTATAAGTTCCATCATCATTTTTAACAAATTGCATTTCCCCAGATTTAGAGCCTTCATATTTATAACTATCTTTTATTACATATTTATAACTATCTTTTATTACATAACCATCTTCTGGAATTAATGTAACTTTAAATGACCAATCTTTAGAAGTATCTCCTAAACTTCCCTTAACTGTCTTAGCAACTGATAAGTCAACTGGAGGAAATTTAGCATTAATAATTCCTACATTTCTATCTTGACTCATATCACCTGTATTAGCATCATAACCTTCACTAGTTCTAAATGTAGTATCATAACCATCATCATTAGCCTCATCTTCAACTACTTCATATTTACATTTATAATCAATATTTTTAATTCTATATATCTCTCCAGCTTTTAACTTAATAACACCTTCATAATATTTTTCTTTTTCAGTTTCTTTAAGTTCAAATGTTAACTTACCTTCTGTTTTATCATCACAAACTAAAACTTTTTCTTCATTTAATGTACAAGTTTGATAAATATACTCTTTTTTAAAGTTTTCAAATTCCTCTGGAGTTAATTTAACTCTAAAAGTCCATTCTTGATCTTTATCTGCTAAACTTCCCATAATTGTTTTACTTAAAGTTAAATCATAATTAGCACGATAAGTATTAATATAATGTTCTTCTACTCTATCAGTTATTGCAC
The DNA here is from genome assembly GCA_947628325.1 of uncultured Bacilli bacterium. Classification (GTDB taxonomy): domain Bacteria; phylum Bacillota_I; class Bacilli_A; order RF39; family UBA660; genus Coprovivens. Next base: position 3,026 of record CANQZL010000098.1, on the reverse strand, counting down.
CTGATACTTTATAGCCAGTTGTATTATCATCTCTATTTTCTATTTCATGTTCTTTTGGTTTAGAATTATGATCTTCTACTCTATTAAATCCATAACCTTCATCAATATCTTTTCCATCTAATACTTCAACAACTGAAACATCATAATCATTTTCATCATCAATTCCAACAAACTCTAATCCTTCATCTGCTTTTAAAGTAAAGCTTGCTTTATTAGCATTTTTAGGGTCTGTAACCCATTTCCAATCTTCATCTGTTCCAGTAAAGTCTTCTGGTATAATAGATGTATCTGATGGCATATGGTCTTTATCATAACCAAAATATACTTTTTTTGTTAAATATACTGATTTTGTTGCATAATCTGATGTAAGTTGATTAATTCCATTTTTTGTTGAATCTAAATGAGAAATTACAAATCGTTCTTCTGTTTTATATAAACTGTCTGCTGTTGCTGCATCAAATGTCCACTTCTCTATATCAGTTCCTTCTTTTGGAATTAAATATACTTTATCAACCCAATAATCAACAGATCCAGTTTTATTTTTATTATTATCAGCAATACCATATCTCATATTATTTTTCGCATTAGGGTTTAATGTTTCATAATCTTCTTTACTAACATATACAGTTCTACCAGCACCTTCAACTGCATTTTGGTTATTACCAAGTTCATTATTACCAGCATCTTTATATAAAGGTCTAATATTTTCCTCAGAACCATCTGCACTTGCTCCTACATATACATAATATTCTTTACCACCACGAGTTACAGTTGCAAGTGTAGTATTTCCATGTCCTTCTGTTTGTAATAATCCTTGATTATTAGTTACTACATCAATAGAATCCATCTTTAATTGCCATTCTTTAGAATAAGGATTTTTTACAAGAACAATAGCATCATGATCTCCAACATATTTATTTATTCTAACTTCAAATTTAAACTCTTTATTAGGATCATTTTTTCCACCATCTTCTTCTACTTCCTTAGTAACTTGTAATAACTTATTTGGAATAACAATTCTACCATTATTTCCATGATAATTATCTATAATAATATTACTATTTGTAGTATTTGAACTTATTGTTGGAACATATACATTATAAGCAGAACTTGTAACATTTTGCTCTTTAGATGTAACCATTTGACCTAAATCACCAACACGAAGTCCACCTGGTTTAGTAGCAATTACCCAATTTCCACTTTCATCTGGTGGAGTTGGATTTTCTACATCATACTCTCTAATATTATCCTGAGTAAGTCCTTTTCCATTAGGATTATACCAAACCAAGTATTCTCCATACCCAATTTTACCATCTTCTCCACCTATAGCACTACCAAATTCACTACCTTTACGAGTAACAGCAATATGAGCAGTTTTACCATCACTAGTATAATAATCTCCAACTATCCAATACCAAGAATTAGAACTCATACTTCCATCTTTTATAACATTTTCACTATGATTTTTTATAAAATTATCATAATCTTCACCTGTTAAAGTTTTTTCTTGATATAATACATTTCCATTTGCATCTTTTTGTAACTCATTATCATCTACTTTATATAAAATAATTGGTTTTTGGAAAGCATAATAGCGATTGTCTGTTGAAGGAGAAAATGTACTATTAGCATCTCCTCTACTACGACTATTAAATGTATCTGAAACATAATCACTATATCCAGTATTACTATAATAATTAGATAAGAAATAAATGTCTCCAGTGTTTTCATCTGTATGATGTTCAATATACTCTTTATCTAGTTTTGCAATATCAATATCTAATCCATCATCTGTTAAAACATTATTACTAACACCAACACCATAAAATAATCTAAGTGGTGTAACATGTGTTGATTTTAAAGAGTCACCCATATTCTTTATATAATCAACATCGTTTTTATAAGTAATATTACCATCTACACCTATTGAGATGTTAGCAGTTAAAACTGGTAAAGCATTCTTTGGAATACTAATATAAAGAGCTTCATTATAACCTAAATCAATTGCTCCTCCACTTTGTTCATCAACAAAATCTCCAGTATCTTCAATCCATACACGTATATCACTTAATGAATATGAATATGGAGAATCTTGACCATCTTTAGGAGACTCATAACAAGGATTATTAACTTTCTTAAGTCTTTCCTCTTGACTATCAGCAAAACGATAAACTTTATAAATTGTATTCTTTTCTTGATTAGTTAATTTTCCTTCATCTTCATCTAATGTAGAAACATATTGTCTAATAGTATCTATACCAAAGTAATAAGTATCTCCATTTTTAAAACTACCTTCTTTACCATGGATTTGTGTTTGATTATTCCCATCTTCATCTTTTTCATACCATCCAATAAGCTTTCCATCTTTATCATACCAACCTTCTTGGAAACTACCTGTATCAGAATTATGATCAGGACCACGATGAGTACTATTAAATTTATAATCATATATACCTGCTTTGACAAGACCATGCATCTTTTCAAATAACAATAGACTCATATCATAATTATCTTCACCTATTGTAACTCCATTATCCTTAACTTCCATATTTTCACCAATTGGATCCATATATAAAAGTGAATTGTTAACACCAGCATCATTTACTCCATCAATTGGATTAAATTTAGAACCTGATATTTCTTCAAAAATACTATCAAAAATATTAGCAATATCATTATTATCAGCAGTATAATATTGATCTATATAATAAACATCTTCAAATTTAGTTAAATCATTGTCTTTATCTTCAGGATGTTTCCATGTAAAACTGGCAGTGGAATCATTACTTGCCCAATTATATTTTTTTCCACCCCTTGGGAAATCTAAACTAGGCTCATTCCCTTTAACATATTCTTCAATAGCATTACGTGATGCATCAATTTCTGCTTTTGCTTTAGTTCCTTCATCAGAAAAACCTGTTAATTTTCTATTTGGATCAAAATATGTTTTTGGATCAAGAGTGGCAAGAAGTTGCTCTCCTGGATAATCACCATTAGGTCCACCAAGACCTTTAATGTTAAATCCA
>CANQZL010000097.1 GCA_947628325.1 uncultured Bacilli bacterium | reverse complement strand
GAAGAATATTTAAATAACTATATTAATACTTTTTTTGCTAATAATTTTATTTCTAATTGTTTAAAAGAGTATGAAGATATCTTAAAAGAAAAAGTTAATATTATAGATAACTCTTATTATGAACTATCTTTATTAGTAGATGAATCTTATAAAGAAAAAGTAAAAAATGATTTAGAAAAAATATATTCTTGTAAAACAATAGATGATTTTTATTATAAAATTCCTTTAATAAATTTATCAAAATTACCAAATGGAAGTAGTGAAGAAGTAAAAAAAGCCAAAGATAATTTGAAAAAAGATATAGATAGCTTAAAAGACTTAGTATTAGTTTATAAAACTGAAAAAGATATGATTAATTCAATAAATAAAGTTAAAGATTATACAACGATTATTATTGATATTATTAAAATGTTTATAAATAAATTACATAAATATAAAGAAGATAATAATATATATGATTTTCAAGATATAGCATTGTTATCTATTAGAATATTAAAAGAAAATAATCAAGTTGCTGAAGAATTAAAATATACTTTTAAAGAAATAATGATTGATGAATATCAAGATACTAATGATATTCAAGAAGAATTTATTAAAATGATTAGTAATGATAATGTGTATATGGTTGGTGATATAAAACAAAGTATTTATCGTTTCCGTAATGCAAATCCATATATATTTAAAAACAAATATGACCTATATTCTAAGAATATTAATGGTCTAAAAATAGACTTAGTTCAAAATTTCCGTTCACGAAAAGAAGTTTTATCTAGTATAAATATAATATTTAATTTAATAATGGATGACTTAATAGGGGGAGCAGAATATAGTAAATCACATCAAATGGTATATGGTAATAATATTTATATAGAAAAAGGTAATACTAATTATAATTATGATTTTGAAGTATTAGAATATGAAGTATCTAAAGAACAAAATTATAGTAAAGAAGAAATTGAAATTTTTACAATAGCTAAAGATATTAAAGAAAAAATATCTTCTAAATACCAAGTATTTGATAAAAATCTTAATAGTTTAAGAGATATTACTTATAAAGACTTTGTTATATTAATGGATCGTAGTACAGATTTTGAATTATATAAAAAAGTATTTGAATATTTAGGTATTCCCTTAACTTTATATAAAGATGAAAAACTTAATAATTCTAATGATATATATATATTAAAAAATATTATTGATTATATCGTCAAGATAAGTTTAAATGAATTTGATACCATATTTAAATATAATTATATTTCAATTGCTCGTAGTTATTTATTTAGTATGTCTGATGATGAAATATTTAATTCTTTTAAGACTAATAATTTCAAAGATAATATTGTATATGAAACATTTAAAGACTTAGCAAATGACCTATCTTCAATTAGTATTAATACTTTATTAGAACAGATTATTAATAGAACTAATATGTATGAAAAAATGATAACAATAGGTGATATTGATTCAGCTATAATTAGAGTATCTAAGTTAATTGATATTGCTTCTAACTTAAGTGAATTAGGCTATGACATCTTTACTTTTAGAACATATTTAATAGAACTATTAGATGATGATGTTGAAATTAAGTATCCTATCAGTAATGATAATTCAAATTCTGTTAAAATAATGACTATTCATAAGTCAAAAGGACTAGAATATAATATTTGTTATTATAGTGGTTTATATAAAGAATTTAATATTAAAGATTTAAATGAAAAATTCTTATTTGATAATAAATATGGTATAATTTCTCCTTTTTTTGAAGAAGGTATAAATGATACATTTATTAAGTATTTAGTCAGGTATCATTATTTAGAAGAAGAAGTAGGAGAAAGTATAAGATTATTTTATGTTGCTTTAACTAGAGCCAAAGAAAAAATAATTTTATTAACGCCTTCATCTGAAGAAACTACTAATTATTTAGAAGAAAATAATACAATATCTTTAAGTATTAGAAGAAAGTATCGTTCATTTAGTCAAATACTTAATTCTATTAAATTTAAAATATCTAAGTATTATAAAACAATTGATATTAATTCTTTAAATATTACAAAAGAATATTTATATAATCATAAATCTATTAATAAATTAGAAAATAATATTATAGATAATTTAATTATTGAAGAAATACCTAAATTACCAATTAATTTAATTACTAAAGAACATTTCTCAAAAGAATCTCATAAATTAATTGACAATGAAACTAGAAAAAATATGAATTTAGGTACTTTATTTCATCAAACTTTAGAATTTATAGATTTAAAGAATCCAGATTACTCTTTAATAGAAAATAATTTTATTAGTAATAAAATAAAAAAATTATTAAATAATCCTTTACTATCTAATTTAAGTAATGCTAATATTTATAAAGAGTACGAATTTATTTATTACGATAATTTTATTGAATATCGTGGTATAATAGATTTAATGCTAGAATATAATAATCATATTGATATTATTGATTATAAGTTAAGTAATATTAAAGACGAGAATTACTTAAAACAATTACAAGGATATAAAAAATATATAAGTACATTAGTTAATAAAGATATTAATATTTACTTGTATAGTATTCTCAATGAAGAATTAGAAAAAATATAAGGAGGGAGATAGAATGGCTATAATGATAAATCAGACTAATAAAGAACAAATTTCATCTATTATTAATTCTATTATAGAAATGATAAAATGTCCTGATTTATCAATAGTTAATAATGCTTACTTCTATCATCCAAATGCTAAGAATATATTTGTTTTATATCTATATATCTTTAAATTAACTATTAATAATAATGAATATCTTGAAAATAAATATAATGAATATTTAAAAAAATATCCTAATAGTAATCATTTTGATATAAAAAAAGTAACAGATATTGATTGCTCTAATGAATTAGATTTATTACTAAAAATAAAAGATAAAATTAACTTAACAAATTATAAATATAATGAAGATGAACAAAAAATAATTTTTGACGATGAAACATATGTAGATTGTAAATGGTTTTTAACTTTTATTTCAATAATTTTAGATAATACTAAGAATAACGAGAATAAAGAAATAAATATTTGTTATACTATCCCTAATAAAGATATTTCAAAAATTAAAGATCCTGAAGAAAAGAATAATTTTCTATCTCAATTTAGATATTATTCTATCAGAGTAAGGCATACTGACAATACTAAACCTGTACGTGAAAATAATATTCTAATTGTTAAAAATGCTGCAGTAAATTATTTAAAGCACTTAAAACAATTTAAACATGGTTTTGAAACTGAAGAATCTTATTTAATTTTCTATAATTTATTAAAAAACGAATGTCGTAAAGAAGGCTTTGAACTAATTGAAAATGAATTATGTTTACTAGATGCAGACAAATCCTTACTAAATAAAATAGAAAATCTTATGGATGAAGAATTTTATAAATCAACACTCAATAAACAAGTTCATATGGTAGAAAACATAATATGGCAATCAAGTAATGATATAACATTATTAGAACAAATGAATAATTCTATAGATAGTTTAATTGATTTATTAACAATAATAAGAATTGAAAATAAAATGACTTATCAAGATTTGAAAAAAGAACACAATATAAATGATATTCAAATACTTTTAATTCTTATAACTAATCAATTTTTACTTACTTACTTTAATAATAGTGAAAATCTTGATTATAGTTTATTAGAGTTTAACAAAATAAAACCTAAATATATGAATAGTATTTATCGTAGTCGTGAACATGAATTAAAAAATCGTTTAAAAAATCTAGATATAGAACTTCAAAATGCTAAAAAAGACTTAGAAAAATATAAAAAAGAAAGACGATATTTAGATAAAGACGAACTTGGACAGGATAAGTATCAAAAAGAGCTAGAAAGATGTGTAGGTAATATAAATAGTGTTAGTATAATAATAGGTAGATTAAATTCCACTATTTCTTCATTATCTAAAGAATATGAAAGCTTAAAAAAAGAGCAAGAAAAAAAATATCGAAATGTTGATTTATATAACTATAATCATTCTATTATAAAACATTTATGTAATTCAATATTAGGATGTAGTTTTTATTTAAAAACAAATAATACTTCATCAATCTTTAATAATATAATCATTTTTGAAGATTATGAAAAAACAGATAATTCATTCTATTTAGAAATAACTTTTAAAGATTTATTAAAAATTAGTAATCAATATTTATTAAATGGTATAGCTGATCAATCTGATTTACCAAAACTTGCTTAAGAGGTTTAAATGAAAAAATTTATAAAAGAAAATATATTAGCAATTTTAAATATTATAATTCCTATAATTTCTTTAGTATTTTTATTATTTGCTAAACTTAGTGAAAACGTTATATATTTAATGATGATTAGTGCTTTAATAGGATGGATATTACCATATTTTGTCCCCTTAATTACAGGTATTTCTATGTTAAATAAATCACATTATAAATTATCATTAATATTTAATATAATCGGACTTTTATTATGTATCATGTTATTAATTTTTACTATAAGATTATTTGATAAGAATTTCATAATATTTCTAGTAGAATATAGTTCTTTTGCTTTATTAAATATTATAAATATAATATACTATATTATATATTTAAGAAAGCATCCAAATTTAGAATATCAAAAAATTAAAAAAGCCAAAAAAGAAAATAATGGTATAATGGTTTAGGAGAGAAAATATGGAAAAAAATAAAGAATTAACATACAAAGAAGAAAATAAATTAACAAAAAGAAACTATCTTTCGATTATAGCTCCTATAATATTATCTCTTATTTTAATTGCCGTTATAGCTTTTTATGTTTTTAATGTTTCTAATCCAACGCATAAACTAAAAAGGTATTTAGAAGACTTTAATTATTTTTGTAACAAAAGTTTATGTACTAAAATTAATGATAATGAAACATTTAATATTAATTATAAAACAGGAGTTTTAATAGTTGACGGAGAAGGATATAGTATAACTATTGATAAATATATCCCAAAAGTATCTATTGATTCTAGAGAAACTATCTGTAACTATCATAGTGATAAATATGAAAGACTTACTCTTTTAGACGATACTTTTACATCTGATAGAGAATGTTTAAGATATATTGATACTATAAATAATGCAATAACTAAATATAAAGAAATTTTAAACAATGCTGATGTAGATATTAACGAAATTGATAAATAATAAAAACCTGTTTTTTCTTAAAACAGGCTTTTTATTGTAGTTCACAATCACTAAGTATATAAGTATTTTCTATTAAACATTTAACTTTACTATTTTGATTCTCAGTAAGATTTACATCATCTTTAAAGTTTAACAAAAAATAGTTCTTAGAATCATCTTTTACATTTTTACTATCATATAACTTATAAGAATTATTATCATACACTAAATATCCACTAACTATAAAGTAATTACTTTTCAATAAATTTAAGTTATCAATTAATTCATTAAGATCAATTTTAGTAACATTACTATAATCAATTTCAGAAGTACTAACTTTAGTAAGATTTATATACCATTTATCTAAATTAATAGTACCAACAAAGTAAACTAAATCGCCTTTTTTTACATTGCATTTACTACTATTAATAATAGTTGTTAAATATTTTGTATTATCTCTATCACTAGATATTTGTATTATTGAATCAGAGCCTTTTTTATCTATATTACTTACATAGCCACTACTCATATACCAAATACCAACTTTTTTAATTATATAATTTAATAAATAACTTTGTGTAATTCTAATATCATTTCCTAATTTAGCATCTATAGTTGGAACATTATTTGCATCTTCAACATCCCCAATATTTTCAAGATTATCTAATTCATTTATTATATCCTTTTCATTATTAACATTTTTTATTACAAACAATACTATAATACATATTAATATTAGTAAAATAATTGAAATTAATATTGTTTTTATCTTATTATTCAAATTAATACCTCCATCTCATATATTAATTATATAATAAAATAGTCCTCAGAATATATTTTTTTGCATATGTTATTTATTTGAAAAGTTATATCAAAGTAATTATAAAGTAACATAAATATAGTTTTTTAGAAATTAGTATGCTATAATCTTGAATTTATCAGTTTTAAAAGACTAAAATCTCCCAATCCCTTTATTTATAAGGATTTGAGAGATTTTTA
>CANQZL010000096.1 GCA_947628325.1 uncultured Bacilli bacterium | reverse complement strand
TGGAAATTTTGATTTAGAAACAGAGAATGCTGTTAAAAGATTACAACTTAATAATAAATTAACTTCTGATGGAATAGTAGGAAATAAAACATGGGATGTAATAAATACTTTATATGGTAATTTAGCAGATTGTATTTTAAATAACGATGATAATAATTATGATGATGAATATTTTAATTATACTGTAATAAGTGGTGATACCTTATATAGTTTAGCAAGGAAGTATAATACTACAGTAAGTGAAATAAAAAAATTGAATAATTTAACAAGTGATATTTTGAGAATTGGTCAAGTACTTAAAATTCCAAATAATAATAATTATATTTTATATACAGTAGTAAGGGGAGATAGTTTATATGCTATAGCAAGAAAATATAATACGACGGTTATGGCTATAATGAATCTTAATAATTTATCTTCAGATTTTTTAAGTATTGGTCAAGTATTAAAAATTCCAACAAATAATGATAATAATTATAGTGATAATTATTTTAATTATACTGTGATAAGTGGGGATACCTTATATAGTTTAGCTAGAAAGTATAATACTACAGTAAGCGAAATAAAAAAGTTAAATAATTTAACAAGTGATATATTGAGAATAGGTCAAGTATTAAAAATTCCAATGTAATTTTTTAATTTTTAGTAGTAAAAATTGCTATTTATAAGAAATGCTGTTACAATGTAATTGTAGTAAATCAATTCGCCCATTCGCGTTTTACTACCATATAAACAAAAATTGTTTAAAGGAATAATGATGAGCCTTAAGAATCTCTTCATGAATGGCAAAGCACATTTAATTATTGTGTATTTTTGCTGTTTATGAAAGGAGGTTCTTTTATTTTTAACAATAATTAATGTGTTAAAAAGGAGGCAATGTATGAAATTATTCAAAGAAGTATTAAAAAATAATTTAAAAATAATATTATTTTATGTATTAATTGGAATTGTTATAAATTTTTTGAATTTATATGGTATTACTTATTATCAAAAAATACTAGATGAATTTCAATATGGAACTTTAACTTTTATTCCTTTAATAATATATGGAGTATTACTTGTTATTTCAACAATGCTTGGGTTTATAGAAAATTATCCAGAGCAACAAGTAAGTAATAAATTATATTTAGATTTTAAATTACAATCTTTAAAGAAAATGAAAACTATTGATTATTTAGAATATCAAAAAATAGGAACAGGGAGATTAATTCAAAAAGTAGAAGATGGTGCTACTGCATCTCGTGATATAATAATGGACTTTTGGTTAAAAATATTTAGATATTTATTACCAACAGCTATTTTTAGTTTATATTTTATTTTCTGTATAAAAAAAGAATTAGTTATATATGTTTTTATAGGGTATATTTTTGTAATAATAATTACGAACTTAATAATAAAAAAATTATATAAATTAAAAGAAAACATTTTATTTGATCAAGAAATCTTAAATAAACATTTAGTTCGTGGTTTTATGGAACTAGTAGTTTTTAGAACGAATAAAAAGTATGAAGAAGAAATTGAAATATCAAAAGATTGTATAAAAAATATAGTAAATGGTAAAACCAAAATAAAATTAGTTCACGAAATATTCTTTACAGCATTTGATTTAATAGTAAATTTATTAAAAATAATAGTTTTATTTTATGCATTAATAAAATCTAATTTATCTGTTGGAGCCCTAGTAACTATAATATCATTATTAGGTAAAGCTTATGAACCTATTGCGATATTTAATGTTGAATATGTAGATTATAAATTAAATATGGTAGCAGTAAAAAAATACATAGAGTTTTTGAATACTAAAGATGATTTAAATTTAAATAAAGGAAAAATAATAAATAAATTAAAAGGGGAGATTGAGTTCAAAAATGTATCTTTTGAGTATAATTATAATTCAAATATGATAATAGATAATCTTTCTTTTAAAATAAATTCTAATTCTTCTATAGCTTTGGTAGGAGAAAGTGGATCTGGTAAATCAACAATTGTAAAACTTTTAATTGGCTTATTAAAATATTCAAAAGGAGAAATATTAATAGACGAAAATAAAGTATCTTCTCTTAATTTAGATTATCTATATAATAATATTACTTATGTATCTCAAGAAGCTCCAATATTTGATGGAACATTAAAAGAAAATTTAGTTTTTAATAAAAATGTTTCTAATAAAAAAATAGAAGAAGTATTAAGACTAGTCTGTTTAGATAAGCTATATAATAGATTAGAAAATGGTTTGGAAACAGAACTTGGTGAAAAAGGGGTTAGAGTATCTGGTGGTGAAAAACAAAGAATTGCTTTAGCAAGATTATTTTTTGATGATTCAAAAATAATAATTTTAGATGAAGCAACAAGTGCTATGGATAATTTAACTGAAAAACAAGTAATGAAAAATATAATAGAAAGATTAAATAATAAAACACTTATAATAATTGCTCATCGTTTAGAAACAATAAAATATGTTGATAATATTTTAGTCTTAAAAAATGGTAAAGTTAAAGAACAAGGAACTTATAATGAACTAATTCGAAAAGATGGATATTTTAAAAAATTATATAAAGCGGTTAAATGAAGAAAATATTTAAGATATGAATAAATTTAAATATATAAATTTATGATATAATATATATGTATGAGGTAAGAATATGATTAAAGAACTTGACTATATTATATTAGAACATTCTACAAAAGATTTAGAATATATTGATTATTTAACAGAAAATATAACAAAATTATCAAAAGAAATAGTTGATTTTTTTGAAATTAAAAACTTTGGTAAAAAGATTCATGTAAAATTATTTTCTACGTTGGAAGAATTTAGAAAAGAATGTATTGAAAGTGCTAAAAAACTATATAATTTAGATAGTTATGAATTAAAAGATTGGGTAAGTGGCATGTCTTTTCCTAATGGAATATATACTTTATGTTTAGAGGAGTATAGAAAAACTCGTTCTCATAATAATGCGAGTCTTGATGAATTATTATTTTTAATATTACATGAATTTGTTCATAGTTGTTGTAGAAAAAAATATGGAAATACTAAACATTGTGCATGGTTAAGTGAAGGATTAGCAACAACTATATCTCATCAGTATACACAAAATAATTATGAGTTTAATGCTACATTAGATGAGATGATAATTGGGACAAGTAATTATAAAGATTATCATACTATGTTTAGTTATGTATTAAAAAAATATGGAAGAGATTATATTTTAAATCTTTTAAATAATCCTGAATTGCAAAAACAAGAAACTCTTAAGTTATATAATGAAGTTTTAGACTTTTATAAAAGTAAAAAAGAAGAAAGTAAAATGAAAAAATAATAAAAAAATTATAATTAAATACTGTTGCTATTTCTTTGATAGTAATTATTAATGTATTAGTTATAATAAATAATGAACTTAAAATATGTTATTTTGAAATTGATAATGAATTTGGTAAAAAAATTGCTACAACTTCGTTATATTGTAAAAATGTTGAGTTGTACTTGAAGTAAAAGTTGATAATTTCTTAGGAGAAAGGACTAGTATTATGTTTAGTGAAAATAATAAAAAGAAATTTTTAAATAGAAATGTTCTTATACATTCAGTTGATAGTAAAAAAATATGGTTAAAATCATTAAGTGTTGATGATATTTTGGATTTGTTAAATAAATTGATAGATGAAATTTCAAAATACGATTTTGAATTAGATGAAAATTTTGTTATGAATGGAAGAAGAAATGGTTTAAAAAATTTAATATTTGAAAGAATTAGTAATGCAAATAATAAATATGAAGAAACCATTAAAGAATCATTATTTAATCTTTGGGAATTTATAGGTGACGAATATGATGGAAATTTAATGGAGATTTCAAAACAATTAAAATTACCTTTAAAACAGGTTATAGATATGTGTGAAAAATATAGATTAAAAAATATTATTTCTTTACAAGAAAAAGATATAATTATAGATATTATAAATGAAATAAAAAAATATATAAAAGAAAATAATAAAAATGTTGTAAATATATAATTTTAGTACTTTTAGTTGACTAATGCTTTATAATTATTATTTTAATGAGACCATCTTCTTCTTTAATATTTTGTAATTTATTATTTACAAAGTCATCAGATGACCATGGTACATTATAACTTTTGCAGCTATTATCATTAAAATTTAGAGTTATCGACAATATACTTTTTTCTTTTATTTGCTGAAGTAATTCGGGTTTTATTTTATTTTTATATATTTTTAAATTTAAAGTAGAGCAATGAAGAAACTCCATAAATTCTCCATTTTTATTGTGCCCAATGGTAGTAGTTATTCCTTCTATTTCAAGAACGTAAATTTTATCAAAAGGTATTTCTATATTTAATAGTTTATCCTTTTCTTCAATTAGTGTTAAAGTTATACTATTTGTTTTTAATATTTTTTTCTTATTCATAAATATTACCTTTTTTATTTTTGTTACCTAAACTCCATAATATTAAATCTATTTTTTTCATATCTGAAATATTTAGTAAGTCAGGATTATTAATAAAAGTATCATTAAATACTTGAATATATTTTTGTCCTTCATTTTTGATTATATTGTTTAAAATTTTTTCTAATAATTTGTAAGTATTAATAGTAAGATTTAATTGTAAATCTTTATCTTTTGTAATTTTTGGTTTCTTTATATTATATTCTTTTAACCAACTAAAGACATTGGTATCCCAAACTGGCATATTAGGATTTATAGTTGCTAATAGTTTACTAGAAAAAGATGCTTCAATTCTTTTAGATTTTTTTGATTCATAATACAAATACTTTAAAACTTTTTCAAAAGTAAGATTATCCTTATTATTTTTATTATTTTGTAAAAAAATAAAATAATCATTATAAAATTCATCGGATAATCCTCTAGCCATATTCATTCTGTAAAAATTTTTATATTTTTTAATGTATTCAATATTTTTAGATACATCTGTTTCATGAAGTTCATTGATTAATTCAATATAAATTTTTATTCTAGCTTTTCTTTTTTCAAGACATTCTCTGATTTTAATTTCATCAATTTCTTTATTCATCTTTTATTTTCTCCCTTTACTAATTACATTTTATCATTGGTTTTTCATTTTTACAATTTGGAACAATTTATGGCTTTAAAATATCATTATGTATAAAAATAAATTATATATAGTAGTATATTAAGTATTATTGTAATGTATGTATATTAGTGTATAATTTATTATGAGGTACGATATTATGAAAATAAAAAATAATTATAATGAATGCTTAACTAACTTAGCTTGTTCAATTAGGAAATATTTTGGTTTAGAATATCATCATAAAACATTAAATTATATTGATAAAATTTTAGAAGATAGTCAGCCAGAAAATGTAGTGGTGATACTTTTTGATGGAATGGGATCAAAAATTTTGGAAAGAACATTAGATAAACAATCATTTTTTAGAAAAAATATGGTGAAAGAAATAACAACTGTTTTTCCAGCTACAACGACATCTGCTACAACTTCTATTAGAACTGGATTAAATCCAATAGAACATGGTTGGTTAGGATGGAATACATATATTGAACCAATTGATAAAACAATTACTTTGTTTTTGAATTGTGAAAAAGGCAACGAAATACCCTGTGAAGAATTTTTAAAAGTAAAAAATAAATTAATTAATTATACAATAGCAGATGAAATTGAAGAAAAAACAAAGTATCATGCTAAAGAACTTTTTCCTTTTCCAACAGGGAATGCTGTTGTCTATTCAGGATTAAATAATATGGCTGATATGATATTACATGAAACTCAAAATGGTGGTAAAAAATATTTGTATGTTTATGATGATGAACCAGATCATACTATGCATGATTATGGACCAGATAGTGAAGAAGTAAAGAAATTAATAGATGAGAGAAATAAAAAAATTTCAGAATTATCTGAAAAATTACATAATACTTTATTAATAGTTGTAGCTGACCACGGACATATTAAAGTTGATAATATATTTTTAAATGATTATCCTGAGTTATTAGATATGTTAGAAAGAACTACATCAATTGAACAAAGAGCAGTTTCATTTAAAATAAAAAAAGAGTTTATGGATGAATTTTCTAAAAAGTTTAATGAATTATTTGGGATGTATTTTAAACTTTATAGTAAAGAAGAAATATTAGAAAGTAATATTTTTGGTAATGGTAAACCAAATGAATTATTTGATGCCGCTG
>CANQZL010000095.1 GCA_947628325.1 uncultured Bacilli bacterium | reverse complement strand
AACTTACAAAGCATCATTTAAATCGCCACCAAGTAAAGTTACAACATCAATAATCTTATCAAAAAATTCTTTACGAGAACATTTGCCTTTACGAATCTCTTTAAAAATTTTACCATCTTTGATAAAGATAACTCTTCTTGCATAACTAGCTGTAAAAGCATCATGTGTAACCATCAAAATTGTTGCTCCAAGTTCATCTAAATAATTAAACTTTTCTAATAACATCTTCGCCGACTTTGAATCAAGTGCTCCCGTCGGTTCATCCGCTAGGATTAGTTTAGGATCAGTTACAATCGCACGAGCAGAAGCTACTCTTTGTTTTTGACCTCCACTCATTTGATAAGGATATTTATTTAAAACATCTTTAATATCAAGTTCTTCACTAACTTTCTTTATTTTTGCTTCTATCTCTTTAACACTTGCATTTTGAATCGATAAAGCAAGTGCAATATTTTCATAAGCAGTTAAAGTATCAAGTAAATTAAAATCTTGAAATATAAAACCTAATTCTTCTCTTCTAAATTTATTAAGTTCATTACCTTTTAATTTAGTAATATCAAGTCCACCAACATATATATGTCCACTTGTTACTTTATCAATCGTTGATATACAATTTAAAAGGGTAGTTTTTCCTGAACCAGATGCTCCCATAATAGCAACAAATTCACCTTTTTCTACTTCAAAAGACAAATTATCTATTGCTTTTGTTAAAGATGAACGACTACCATAGTATTTTTCAATTTTATCAACCTTTAAAATATTTTCCATATTTTTCTCCTTTCGTAA
Organism: uncultured Bacilli bacterium; assembly: GCA_947628325.1. Lineage (GTDB taxonomy): Bacteria > Bacillota_I > Bacilli_A > RF39 > UBA660 > Coprovivens. Next base: position 5,459 of record CANQZL010000095.1, on the reverse strand, counting down.
ACATCATAATTCAAAAAAACTTTTTTGTCGCATCTTTAATATTACAGAGTATTACAATTTTGTAACATTACTTTAAAACATCATAATATTTATTCTTAGCAAACTTTATTAATACTTTTGTATATTCATTATATTTAGATTCTATATCTATTTTATGTCCTAATTTTTCACACATATTTTTAGCAATAAACAATCCCATACCCGTAGATTTACTAATACTTCTACCATTTTCTCCAGTAAATGATTTATCAAAGACTTGTTTTAAATCAGAATCTTTAATTCCTATTCCATTATCTTCTATTATTAGAATTGTTTTATTATCTTCATCTTTAACTGATATTTTTATATAAGAATTATCTATATCTCTTTTATATTTAATACTATTATTAACTATTTGTCCTAAAATAAATTCTAACCATTTAGAATCAGTTAATACTTTATATTTAACATTTCCCACAATATAATCTATCTTATTTTCTAATAACTCATCCATATTTTTAAGACCTACATTCTTAATAACCTTAGATAAGTCAATTTCTTTAATTAAGTAATCTTTCTCAGCATTTTCACTTCTTGCATAATAAAGAACTTGATCTACATAATTTTCTAATCTCTTTAATTGTAATTTTGTTTTTTTATCAAATTGTTCTTTATGGTTATTACTCATTAATACTAAAGTTGATAAAGGAATTTTAACTTCATGAATCCACATTTCAATATATTCTTTAAAATCTTGTAAATGTTCTTCTATTAATCTTACATTTTCATTCATAGATTTATTTATTTCATATAAAGCTTGGTATAATAATTCTCCTTCATAAAATTCAGGTTTCATTAATGTTTCTAAAACTAAATAACTTTTATCAAGTACACGAATATTTTCTAATAAGTCAGTATAAAACTTTCTCTTTCTAAAATATGGTATTAATAAAATGAGTAAAAAACAAATTATATACAAAAATGATGAAGATATAATAACAGATTTATCTACTTTAAAAGCCCAAAATATCAATAAATTAATTATATAACAAATAGCAAATATAATTAATTTATATAAGTTATCTTTTATATATTTACTAAACTTCATAATAAAATATACCCCATCCCTTTTCTTGTATCTATGACATCAGGATATCCAATTTCTTTTAATTTATTTCTAAGTCTACTAATATTTACTGTTAAAGCATTTTCATTAACATATTCAGAATTATCCCATAAAGCTGTCATAAGTTCATCACGAGTTACAATTTTATTTTGATGATTCAATAAGTATGAAAAGATAATCATTTCATTTTTTGTAAGTTCTATTTCATTATTATCTTTTTTTATTATACCTTTTTGTATATCAAATTTTAAATCTTTATAAGTTAATTCAGTTTGAATACTCCCATAGTTAGTTTTAGTTCTTTTTAATACAGCTCCAATTCTTAAAAGTAAAATATTTGGATTATAAGGTTTAGTAATATAGTCATCTGCTCCATAAGAAATTGATAATGCTTCATCTATTTCTGAATTAATACTTGTTACCATAATTACAGGTATATTAGATTTTTTTCTTAAACTTTGTAAAAGTACTTCTCCATTTATAAAAGGTATATTTATATCAAGTAATATTAAATCTGGTTTTTCATTTATTATTTCTTCTAAAGCATTTTTATAATCTTTTAAAGTACTAGTCTCATAACCATTATTATCTAATAATTTTTTTAATTCATTACTAATTATTTTATCATCTTCTACTATCATAATTTTTCCCATATATATCACCAAATTACTACTAATATTATACTACCAAAGTATATCCTCTAATCTTACATTTTTGTAATAAAGATATCCTATTAATTACATTAACTATTATTAAATTTTATATTTATAAATATATCATCATATTAATTATTTCTCAGTTAAAAAGAAGACTCCCAAGTCTTCTTAATTACCTATACACTTCTTAGTAATCTATTTATTAATTTGTATAATGAACTATTTAATAATTCACTATCCTTTATTTCATTTAAATTACTAACTATTTTATTATAATCTTCTTTAGATATATTTTCCCCTATAGCTTCACTAATATCTACTAATTGTTTTATTGTTAAAGCAAATATTCTAGCTTCATTTTTAATATCTTCATCAGACATTTTCATTATTTTAGCAGTTTCTACATATTCAACATCAACATCTATATCAAATTGTTCAAGTATACTTCTTAATCCATAGTTCATAAATGATGCTAATACTGATTTAAAGTCTTCATTATGAAATAAGCATAAGAATATTTCTTCATTAAATTCTTCTTTTGTTAAAGCATTAATTAATTCTTTAGTATTTTCTATTTTTAATACTTCATATTTATTTAATATATTATAGAATTCAAATATTGTATCAATATCTTTTAATAAGTCTTCTCTTTCCCATTTACTCATAATATCTAGTAAATCCATATATAGTTCTTTACTACTATTATCTGGTATCTCTATACTATATCCCATAAATGGTTGATTATTTTTCCATCTAGTAGCTGCATTAGAACACAATTCACTAATAAATATAGGTGCTAAATAAGTCTTACTAAATTCTTCTTTAATTTTACCAACATCATTATTTATATGATTAGTATTTTGCATATCTATTACAGATAGTAACATTGTAACAACACTTCTTAATTCTCCCGTATTCTTTATATCAATATCTTTTTCCTCTATATTAGTTACTTGGTCAAAGAAATATTCACTACCACTATTAGCATATACTCTAATAATTGGATTTTTGAATAATGGTTCTACATTAGATGAAAAATTATATTCCACATTATGAGCTGCATCTAAAGCAATTTTAAATACTGTTCCTATTGGATATAGAAAAGCAAAAGTTATAATTATAAAAGATCCTAATCCAATAAGAATATTAACAAATTTATTATTTTTCTTTTCAGATTTATATCTACCATAAGCTTCTTTTTTATTTATTTTAAATATTAATCTCTTTATTAAATGATTTATAATATAAAGTATTATAAATAATATAAAGAACCCAAGTAATCCAATAACAATAGTTGATAAAAACTTAGTTACTAATTCAATAGAACTATCCTTTATCCATTCTTCCTTAGTTATTTTTAATCCTTGCTTAATCATAGAACTAATATTACTTACTATTTTATTACCAAATAACATAATTATTAATTTAGTAACCAAAAAAGACATAATAAATGTAATAATATTAGTTATAAGACAATATACATTCTTTATCGTTTCTCTATTAGATGTAATAAGTAAATAGATAAATAATATTAATAAAAATAAAACAGTTAAAGTAATTGAAAATATTTTCACACAAATCCCTCCTACATCTCTTATACCATATTTTAATTATAACGTCTATTATAAGTTATTAAAAAATTATTCAATTATAAAAAATACCATATAAATCCTTATATGATATTTCTTATCTAAATAATAATTAAAATAATGGAGCAAACAATCTTAAAATAGATTGCCAAATAGATTTAATAAATCCTACTTTAACATCCTTATCATTTAATTCTTTACTATCTTTAAATGTTTCTTCAAAATCTTTATATACATCTTTTATAGTTTTAACATTTTCCATATAAATACCATTTTCAAAATGTAGATATAAACTTCTATAATCCATATTAATTGTTCCTACTACAGCTCTTATATCATCAGATAAGAAAACTTTCGAATGAACAAATCCTTTAGTAAATTTAAATATTTTAACTCCGTTATTATGTAATACTCTAAAAAATGAACTAGTTTGTGTATAAACAATTTTTTTATCAGGAATACCTGGTACTATTATTCTAACATCAACTCCTCTTTTAGCTGCTCTACAAAGAGAATTAACCATATCAGTATCAATTATTAAATAAGGTGTCATTATATATAAATATTTTTTAGCACTATTTATCATATTAATATAAACATCTTCTCCTATTAAATCTCTATGCAAAGGAGCAACTCCATAAGGAATAACAAATCCATTATTTTTTTTCGTATTACCAAAATCATACTTAAATTTACTAATATCTTTATCTTCATTAACATTAGCATTCCATAAAGTTAAAAATAATACTGTTAAATTCCAAATAGCATCTCCAACAATTTTAATACCATTATCTTTCCATATCCCTAATTTACTATTAACATTAATATATTCATCACTTAAATTAACTCCTCCAGAGAAAGCCACTTTACCATCAATAACCGTAATCTTACGATGATCTCTATTATTCATAAATATTCCTCTAAAAGGACTTAACTTATTAAATGGAATACACTTTATATTAAACTTAGCTAATTGTTTAGAATAATTAGTAGAAAGCATTGCAATACTTCCCATATCATCATACATTATTCTAACATCTACCCCTTTAGCAGCCTTTTCTTTTAGTATATCTAATATACCATTCCACATAACTCCTTCATTAACAATAAAATATTCCATAAATATAAATTTCTCTGCCTTATTTAATTCTTTTATTAATTCAGGATAAAACTTTTCCCCAAAATTATAATATGTAACTTCATTATTCGTACTAACAAAATAATTTGTTCTATTCATTAAATACTTAATATTATCTAAATCTTGTTTTTCAACTTCTTTTTTTATTCCTTCATCTTGTATTAAATACTTACTATATTTATTTTCAAATTTAAAAATATTTTTTAATAATTTATTTTTTGAATAATTCCTACCTAAAGTAATTAACAAGATTGTCCCAAATATAGGAAATATTAATATTAAAATTATCCAAGGTACATCATTAGAAAGTCTTGTACTATTTTTTAATATACCAAGTACTATTAGTACACTAGCAACACTATAAATTAAAGTAATAATTCCTAAATATTTATAAAAGAATAATCTTATCATAATAGCAAATCCAAATTGTAAAATAACTCCAATAATAACTATTAAAGCTCTCTTTATAGCATTTAACATATAATCACCTCCATAATTTTCTAATAGCTATTATATCACGTATAATATTGATTAGTAAATTGATGGAGTTGCAAATCATTTGTTTACTAGTATAATAATTTTACTCATTTTTAAAAATGAGTAAAATTTATGCGATTGAGTTTAGGCAAATTATATCAGGGGTTTAGTATCCACATTAATGACGGCCTAGCTCTTTTCTTTTTATCTTCCTAGTTTTAGTATGTGAGGATTATTTATTAATCTTATATAACAAGCGTGATGAGGAATAAGAGGTACAAAGAGTTCAATCGTAAAAAAGAAAGGATGGTGCTTATGCCCAACTGTTTAGCTATTGATGTAGCTAAAGGAAAAAGTATGGCCACTTTAATTAGTTCTTGTGGTGAAGTTCTAATTAATCCATACGAAGTCAATCATTCTATTAATGATTTTTCTAATTTACTTAATAGAATTAAAAATTTAAAATTAGATAATGTTTCTGTAATAATGGAATC
>CANQZL010000094.1 GCA_947628325.1 uncultured Bacilli bacterium | reverse complement strand
AATTGATTTAAATAGTGAAAATACATATCTACTACATGGAGTTACTGGTTCTGGTAAAACGGAAGTTTATATTGAACTTATTAAAAATGTTGTAAAGTTAAACAAAACAGCTATTATGTTAGTTCCTGAAATATCTTTAACGACACAAATTGTTAATAAATTTTATAGTCATTTTGGTAATGATGTAGCTATCTTTCATAGTGGATTATCTGAAGGAGAAAAGTATGATGAGTATTTAAAAATATTAAAAGAAGAAGTTCATATTGTTATTGGGACAAGGAGTGCTATATTTACACCATTAAAAAAATTGGGTATAATTATTATTGATGAGGAACATAGTGAAACATATAAACAAGATTCTAATCCTCGTTATCATGCTCTTGATATGGCTAAATTTAGAAATCATTATTATCATATTCCTCTTATTTTAGGAAGTGCAACACCATCTTTAGAAACAATGGCTCGAGCTAAGAAAAATGTTTATAAATATATATCTATGCCAAATAGAGTTGGTTCATCAGTTTTACCAAAAGTAGAAATAGTTGATATGATACCAGAAATGAAGAAAAGAAATATGGTGTTATCTGATAGCTTAAAGGAAAAAATTAATAATCGTCTTTTAAAACATGAACAAACTATATTACTTTTAAATCGCCGTGGTTATTCAACTATTATAAGTTGTAAGGCTTGTGGATATATTTATAAGTGCCCACATTGTGATATTACTTTAACTTATCATAAATCAAGTAATAATTTAAGATGTCATTATTGTGGTTATACTGTTTTTAAACCTGATAAGTGTCCTAAATGTAATGAAAAATCCTTAGCAGACTATGGATTAGGAACTGAAAAGTTAGAACAGGAAATTAATAAAATATTTCCGACTGCTCGTGTTATAAGAATGGATGCTGATACTACAAAAAATAAGGGAGCGCATGAAGATATTATAAATCGTTTTAAAAATTATGAATTCGATATTTTATTAGGTACGCAAATGATTTCAAAGGGACTTAATTTTCCTTTAGTAACATTAGTAGGAGTTATTAATGCTGATGCAACTTTAAATATTCCTGATTTTAGAAGTAATGAAAGAACATTTGCTTTACTTTCACAAGTATCTGGGCGTGCTGGACGTAGTAGTTTACCTGGAGAAGTAATTATTCAAACAACTAATCCTGATAATTACACATTGAAATGTGTAAAAAATCATGACTATGAAGCATTTTATAATTATGAAATGGTAAATCGTCATAAATTGGATTATCCACCATACTATTTTTTAACGAGTTTAAAGATAGCATCTAAAGATTATGAATTAGCATCTAAGGAGATAACTAAAGTAAAGCAATATTTACAAAATAAATTAGATAAAGATACAATAATTCTTGGACCAACAACAGCTTCTATCTTTAAAATAAATAATATTTATCGTTTTCAAATAATTTTAAAATATAAAAAAGATTCTAATCTTTTAGATATTTTAAAAGATTTAGATGAAATATACATGTTGAATAATAAAGTAAATATTGAAATAGATAATAATCCATTACAAATATAGGAGGAGAAGTATGAAATTATCAAGATTATGTGAAACAGCTGGTTTTTTAAGAGTATTGTATTTTGTACAACTTGCTTTAAAAATAATATTTATAGTAGTTCCTATTATTTTGATGATTGCTACAGTTGTTAATTTTTTTAAAGTAGTTGTTTCTGGTAAGGCAGATGATATGAAAAAAGTTGTTACTACTTCATTAAAGAGGATTGTTATTGCTATTGTAGTATTTTTAATTCCTTCTATTATAGAATATACATTTTCTTTTTTAGTAGATATGGATTTTAGTCCTTTATCAGTTTGTTTTAATAATGCAACTATGGAAAATATTAAGTATTATGAAAAGTTAGAACCTGTTGAAATGATTATTCAAACTTTAGAAAATAATCCTACTGAAAATAATGTAGAAAGAGCATATAAGGCGGTTGAAGGAGCTATTTCTTATGCTAAAGAAGATACAATAATTGGTTATTATACAAGGATATCTGAAGCAGAAATAAAAGCTAAAGAAAATACTTTAAAGATAGAATGTAAAGCTAAAAATGGTATTTATGAAAATGGTTTTTGTACAGTTATTGAATTAGAACCTAATAAACCTCCTGAACCAGAAAATAATGGAGGAGGAAGTTATAATGGGGATACTTCTTATGATCCAGTTGAAAATCCTGGAGGAACAATTCAAGTAAATACTTTAGGAGATAATTTTACAGTTATAAATACGAGAGTAAAAGTTTTGGATTATGTAAGTATAATTCAAAAAAGAGGAGTTTTTCAAAGTAGTAATATTAAAAAGTATACGGATATGTGTTTAGGTTTTGCTGATACTCATAGTTGGGGGTTATATACTGGTAATACTTCATATACTGCTGATGATGGAGCCAACTATACGGGAGCCAGTAATTTTGCTTCATATATTAATGATAGTAAACAAGATGTCTTATCTAAAGTATATAATGAGATTTCTAATGGACGACCAGCTATTTTACAAGTAAATGGTAATTCTAAAGGAACTTCAAGACACTTTGTAACAGTTGTAGGTTTTAATAGTAGGGTTACTAGTCCTTCAACTATTACGGAAAGAGATTTATTAATAATTGATAGTTATGATGGTCGTTTAGAAAGAATGGATCAAAATGGTTCAAGATTTATGACTTCAGGAAAAGATTGTCATAAAGATTATAGTGGATATCGTATGCATTATTTAAAAAAATAATTCTTTTCTGAATTATTTTTTTAAATAGCGATAAGCTGTATGAGTTTTAATATCTATATTTTTAAGTTTAATCATTTCATCTAGTGAGACAAAGGCATAGCCTTCTTTTTTTAATTCATCTATTGCTTTAAGTAATCCATCTATAGAAGTTTTATATAAATCATGTAATAAAATAATATCGCCATCTTTAACGTTTTCAATGATATAATCAGCAATTTTTTGTGAGTTTTTCTTTTGCCAATCTAAAGTATCAACATTCCATAATATGAAAGTCATATCTATTTTATTTAGAATATCATTGTTATAACTTCCATAGGGTGGTCTTAAATATTTTACATCTTCATTTGTAATATTTTTAATTATTTCATTAGTATATGAAATTTCCTTTTTTAATTCGTCATCATTTAATTTTAATAAATTTTTATGACTATATGAGTGGGATCCAATGGTATGGCCCTTTTCATAAATTTCTTTAACTAATTCTGGTTGTTTGATAACTCTTTCACCAACCATAAAGAAAGAAACTTTAGCGTCTCTTTTATCAAGTTCTTCTAGTAGGTATTGAGTTGTTTCATAATTGGGACCGTCATCAAAAGTAAATGCTAATAATTTTTTGTCTTTAAAAAATTCTTCATCTCTTAAAGTTTCTTTTTTAACATTAATGTTTTCATTAATTTTATTATCGGAGTTATTATTAGAATCACTGTAAGTTTTATTATTTGAATTTTTTGTTGTGTCTTTATTAATAGAAAATGTAAAAATTAAAAGTAATCCTAATATTAATAATAAACATATTAAGTATGATTTATATTTGTTAAAAAAATATGTCATATTATCATCTTCCTAACATATAAAAAGAAGAATATTACTTATTTTTCTTCTTCATAACTTTGACAAAGTGTATTATACATTGTATTTTCATTTCTAATATCTTTACTTATTTGAATTTTAGATAAGTTACAATGTGTTCCATCTACACAATGAACACAATCCTTTACACAGCAGTCTATTTGTTGATTGTAATAATTATTCATTTTTAATCACCATTAATATTATTGACTTTATAAGTTATTTTATACATTAAACTTCTTGGTTAAAATTCATAGAATATAGTAGGTGATTTGATGAATTTTGATGATAAATTTTTTTCTAAAGTAGAAAAGAAAACAAAAGTTAATAAAGATACTATTTTATCCTTAGCTACTAAATTGCAACAAGGAAATCTTAAAGATGAAGAATCTTTAAGAGAAGTAATTGCTACATTATCTAATTTAACTGGTAAGAAAGTTTCTAAAGAAAAAGAAGATAAAATAGTAGAAACAGTTTTAAAAGGTAAAGTACCTAAAAGCGTTGATAAAATGTTTTAATTAAAAAGATGGAACTTCTTTTATAGAAGTTTTTTATTTGACTAAAAAGGAAATTAGTTTTATGTAGAGAATAATAAAAGTGAAGGGAGGTTAACAAGATTTTTAAATTGTCAAAGGAGGAATATGTTATGAAGAAAATTTTAAAAATATTTATATTATTTATTGCTTTTTGGGGTTTTACTAAAGTGGTTTTTGCCGAAACTTTTAGAAAAGGCGATTATATAATAAATGAATATATTGATCGTGTAGATAATGGTAAAGTTTATTATGCTAATGCTCAGTATTATTATGATAGTTCTGGTAATTTGGTTTATTGTATAGAACCTTTTGATACATTAGATCCAGGTAGTGAATATAAAGAATATGTAGGAGATTTTACTCAATATAATAAATTGTCTGAAGATGCTAAAAGAAAGATATTTTTGATTGCTTATTATGGTTATGGATATGGTAATCATAATACTACTAAATGGTATGTTGTTACACAGTTGTTAATATGGCGTGTTATAGCAGGTGAAAAAAATGTTTATTTTACTGATACATTAAATGGTAATAAAATAGACAAGTATGATAATGAAATAAATGAAATATTAGGATATGTTGATATTCATGATCAAATTCCATCTTTTGTTAAGACGTATAAAGTTAATTTTAATGAAGATTTTCATTTAGAAGAACTTAATGAAGAGTATGAAATTGTTTTTAGTACTTATGACTATTCATTAGATAATGGTTTTTATACTAGAAATGTTACAATGGATGGGAGTATTCAGTTTCGAAGAAAAAGTCAAGCTCGTCAAATGACTGCAGCTCTTTTTGAAAATTCTAAAAGTCAAGATTTAATTAGACCTGGTAATTTAATTAATCCTATTTATGAGATAAATGTGCAAATAAATAAAGGTAAAATTGCATTAGAAATAGTTCCTGATGATTCTGTTTATACAGTTGAAAGTGATTTTACAAATACTTGTTATGAAATACTTAATGAACAAGGTGATACTATAGATAATGTTTGTACAGGTAAAGATAAAGAATATTATTTAAGTCAAGATTTACCTTTTGGAAAATATACAGTTAGACAGTATAAACATGGTATTGGGTATAGAGAGGATAATCAAGTATATGAAGTAGAATTAAATGATGAAAATAATCCTGCAAGTTTATATTTAGAAAATTTTTTAATAAGAAATACAATAGAAATTACTAAATATGCTTGTAAAGATGATCTTTGCAGTTTTGAAGCTAATGCTAATTTTGAAATATATGATAAAAATAATAGTTTAGTAAAAACTTTAAGTACTAATGAATTAGGATATACTAGTATTGTTTTAGGATATGGAACATTTACAATTAAGCAGGTAGGGGGAGTTGCTGATTATACATTAGCTGATGAATATCAAGAAAAAATTGTTGATGAAGTGTCTCCTCATAAAAAAGAACTTTTTAATTATTATCAAATTCAGGATGAAGAGCCAAAAATAGAAGAACCTCAAGTAGAAATATTACCACCTGATACTGCAACATCTTTTACTTATTTTACGCCATTTCTTTTGGTAGCTGCTTTATTTTTAAAAAGAATAATTAAATAAAATAAATATTTAGCAAACTCTTTAAGGAGTTTGTTTTTTTTTGAGTAAATATAAGTTATTTTAGACAAAAATGTTAAAAATATGCTAAAATAAACACGAATTTTGAAATTTTTTGCAAAAATTTTAATTAAAAAAAAGGAAATCGCTATATTATCGAGAATAATTATAATTGAGGGGTGATTTTTTATGGCTTTTTTAAATAATGATGAAATAGCAAATATTAGAGCTCATGCTGATATTGTTAATATAATTGGAAGCTATCTCCCTCTAACACAACGAGGTAAAAATTATTTGTGTGTTTGCCCGTTTCATGATGATCATTCACCAAGTATGAGTGTTTCTTCAGAAAAGCAAATATATAAATGCTTTTCTTGTGGAGCAACCGGTAATGTTTTTACTTTTGTTTCAGAATATGAAAATGTTCCATTTATAGAAGCTGTATCAATAGTAGCAAATAAATGTGGGATAGATGTATCATTAGAAAATTATAAAAGTAATACTTCACAAGTATTTAAAGAAGAATATGAAATAATGGATATTACCCAGAAGTTCTTTTTAAATAATTTACGAACAAGTATTGGTA
>CANQZL010000093.1 GCA_947628325.1 uncultured Bacilli bacterium | reverse complement strand
GTTCGTCCTTGACTAATTTCTATAACTTATTTCCCATGACAAGTATATATGGGCACTTTGAATTTTAAATAACAAAAAAGTTTTTTAATATTTATTTCTTAATTAACTTATGCTATTATATTAACAATTTAGTTTGAGTAGGTGTTATATGGCTATAGAAAATGATAATAATATAATATTAAAGTCTTTATCTCCTTCGGATAATGCTAAAAATATTGAAAAATATAGAAAGTTCTTAGATAAAGCATTATCTGAAGAGAAAAATAAAAATATAGCTTTAACTGGTAATTATGCTTCTGGTAAAAGTAGTATTTTACAAACTTATTTTAAAAATGATGATAAAACAATATATATTAGTTTGGGGTCATATTCTGAAAATGAATTTATAAATTATACAATGGACGATATAGAAACTAGTATTTTACAACAAATCTTATATAAAGTAAGACCTAATAGATTACCATTATCTAGATTGCATAGAATAGACTTTAATTATAACTATCTTAAAAAATATAATTATATTATTTCTTTTATAATTACTATTATATTAATAATTATTTTTGAACTATTTAATATAGATAAATTATCTATGTTTTTAAATAATTCTAAAATACTTATTGTTGTATTTTCTATTATTATGTCCTTTCTATATTTAATAGTGTTTTACGTTGTTAAAAGTATTAATAATAATTTTTCTTTTAAGAAAATGACTATTAATGGTGTAGAATTAGATAAGGAAGAATCTGATATATCTATTTTAAATAGAAATATTGAAGAACTAATTCATTTTTTTAATCAAACAAATTTTAATAAAATTATATTTGAGGATATAGATAGACTTAATAATTATAGTATTATATTTTCTAAATTAAAAGAAATAAATATGATATTAAATAGTGCTTTAGATAAAAATATTAAATTTATATATGCTGTTTCAGATACTATATTTGAAAATTCTGAAAAGAGGACAAAGTTTTTTGATATAATTATTCCTATAGTTCCCTATTCTAGTTTTGAAGCTTCAAAAGATTTATTTTTTAGTGAAGAGTATAGTAAATTAAACTTAGATAAGGATATTATTAAAGTATTATGTCATTATATAGATAGTCCTAGAATAGTATATGATATTATTAATGAGTATTCTGTATATAAAGAAGTTAATATTATAAATAATAAAAAAGATTTAAATTCTTTATTTGTTTTATGTGCTTATAAATCTTTATATCCCAATAGATTTAAAAATTTATTAGAAAATAAGGGATGGTTGGCTTATTATTTTTCTAAAGAATTTGAAAATGAGGCTGCTTTAAGTTTTAAAACTTTAAAAGAGAAAGAAATAAATGATAAATATAAAACAATTGAAAGTTTACCTGAAGGTGAGAAATATAAACAATTAGATAAATTATATAATGAATTAAATGGTTTTAACATAAAAGAATTGCCTGGTCAAGAATTATTAATTAAATTGGAAGATAGTAAGTTACCAGCAAAATTTGAATTAAATAAAGAAGGAAGTAAATATGATTTGAATAGTTTTGAAGAGTGGATAATTACTTCAAAAATAGTTTCAAATAGTTATAGACGATTAGTTACAACAAAGCATAATAATTATTTAAGTGATAGTGATGAAAACATATTGGATTTAATAGTAAAAGACGATACTAAAGGTATAGTTGACTACAATTACTCTTTTAGTAATGTAAAAGATGTATTTGAAGAATTATCTATTTATGATTTTAAAAATGATTCTGTATGTATAGAAGAATTATTTATTGAAATGTTAAAAAGTAATAGAAAGGAAAAATGTTTACAACAATTTTATTATCATATATCCGAATATAAGGTTAAATTTATATTAAAATTAGAAAATGATAATGATTCAATTTTAAAAAAATCTGCTTCATATTTAGATGTATTGGTAAAATATGTAGCAAATAATACGAAAAGACGCTATATAACTCTTGATTTTCAAGAAAGAATATACTGTGCATTTATTGCTTATTCAAGAAAAGGTGATGATAAAATAGACGCTATTATTTATTCATATTTTAGTAATGTAAAAAATATTGAGGATATCTTTCATAGAAATTATTATAATTTTATAAAACAATTGAAATATTTCGATATTTCCTTAAACCAAAAGAGTTTCAAATTATCACCTATGTATAAAGATTTTTATGATTATATAATAGAAAATGATTTATATGGTTTTAATTTCAATTTTATTAGTAGTGCTTTAAAATGTAAAAAAGTTCCTTTTGATATGAATAAAATTTTAGAATCATCTTATTATTTAAAAGATGTTGAGGAAAAAATTTATAATAAAATATATAATAATTTAGATGTAGTTTTAAGAAGAATTCAAGATTTATATACACCACAAAAGGATACTGAAGATTTCTTACGTATTTTATTTAGTGATGAAAAAATAGGCTTAACTGATAATAATAAACTGATGATTTTGAAGTTTGAAGATATATTAATTAAAGATATAAAATGGGTACCTACAAGTTTATATACAGAGTTATTAAAAGAAGAGAAAATAGAAAAAAAATTTTAATAATTTAGTTGTTCTTTATAGTAATTATAAAGTCTTAAAGGAAAACTTAAAATTAATTAATAAAAATATAACTTTGAAAAATTTAGATAAAGTTTACAAGCAAATAGAAGAATTATTATTAGATGAGAAAACCAAAAAACATTAAAGAAACAATAAAAATCATTGTAATGTTGACTTTTTCAACATTATATGTATAATACGAATTAAGGGGATGAAGTATTTTTATGGAATATAATGAAAAAATAGGACTGAAACTAAAAGGTCTTAGAGAAAAGTTAAATATGACTCAAGAAGATGTAGCTTCTAGAATGAGACTTGGAAGAGATGCTATTATTCGTATTGAAAAGGGTATGAGAAAAATAACTACTGAAGAGTTAAAAAAGTTATCTATCATATATGGTATTAGTGTAGAAAATTTAATATCAGAATCTGAGCTAAATTATGTAAATTGTAATGCAAAGGGAATAATACTAGCTGGGGGATCAGGTACTCGACTTTATCCTATTACAGAGGGACAAAGTAAACAATTATTACCTGTTTATGATAAACCGATGATATATTATCCTTTATCTGTATTAATGGAAGCAGGTATTAAAAATATATTAATAATTACAACACCAGAAGATCAATATAACTTTAAAAGATTATTAGGCGATGGTTCTAAGTTTGGAATCAATTTGGAGTATACTATTCAACCTTCTCCGGATGGATTAGCACAAGCTTTTATTTTAGGAGAAAAATTTATTGGAGATAATCCTTGTGCTATGGTTTTAGGAGATAATATTTTTTATGGCAATGGGCTAAAGAAAGAATTAAATAAAGCGATAGGTAATGCTAATAGTGGACTTGCTACTATCTTTGGTTATCAAGTAAAGGATCCTGAAAGATTTGGAATAATGGAATTAGGAGAAAACAATGATGTATTAAGTGTTGAAGAAAAACCTCATCATCCAAAATCTGATTATGCTATAACTGGTCTTTATTTTTATCCTAAAGGAGTATCTAAAATAGCAAAAGAAATACAACCATCTGCAAGAGGAGAATTAGAAATTACTACTTTAAATGATATGTATTTAAAAACAGGTCAATTAAAAGCATGTTTATTAGGAGATGGATATACTTGGTTTGATACAGGAACATTTGATTCATTAATTGATGCTGCAAATATGATAAGAACTCTTGAACATAACAAAGATAGGTTAATTTGTTCACCGGAGGTAATTGCTTATAATCAAGGTTGGATTACTGCTGAAGAATTAGAAAAAAGAGCAGAATTATTAAAAAAGAATACATATGGATTATCATTAAAAAAAGTTTTAGGAAGGAAAAATAAATAATGAAAAAGATAGAAACGGAATTAAAAGATTGTTATATTTTAGAACCAAATAGATTTGGAGATGATAGAGGTTATTTCTCACCATATTTTATTCAAAAAGATTTAGATGAATTAGGATTTAAAAGGGTTGTTCAAGCTAATAGAAGTAAGAGTTCAAAAGGTGTTTTAAGAGGATTACATTTTCAAAAAAATCCTAAATGTCAAGCTAAAATAGTTGAAGTTATTAAAGGTAGTGCAATAGATGTTGTTGTAGATTTAAGAGTGGATTCTCCAACGTATGGAAAATATACAGCAGTAAAATTAACTGATGAAAATAATAGACAATTATTTGTCCCTAGAGGTTTTGCTCATGGTTTTATAAGTTTAGAAGATGATACGGTATTTCAATATTTGATTGATAATGATTATGCTCCTAAGTTAGAGGCTGGTATTTTATGGAATGATCCAGACTTAGGTATAGATTGGGATAAAATTTTTAAGGAAAATGGAATAACAAAACCTTTATTATCAGATAAAGATCAAGTTCATCCTGGAATAAAAGATAACAAAGTTATTTTTAAAAGAGAACAAGAGAAATTTTTGATTACAGGATATAATGGACAATTAGGTTATGATATAAAAAGAGAACTATTAAAAAATGGGGTAAAAGAAGAAAATATTTTAGCTATAGATAAAGATGAAATGGATATAACTGATAGAGAAGCAGTTATGAAGGTAGTTGGTGAATTTAAACCTGATGTTATATTTCATTGTGCAGCATGGACGGCAGTTGATAAAGCTGAAGACATGAAAGATGTTGTTACTAAAATTAACGTTGAAGGGACAAAAAATTTAACTGATGCCTCTATTCTTGTTGGAGCTAAAATAGTTTATTTGTCAACAGATTATGTTTTTGATGGTACTAAAGATGGTGCTTATAATCCAGAAGATAAAGTTAATCCTAAAAGTGTTTATGGTGAAACAAAGTATTTAGGTGAAGAGGAAATACGTAAAAATCCAAAACATTTTATAGCAAGAATATCATGGGTATTTGGTATTAATGGTAAGAATTTTATTAGAACAATGCTTAAATTATCTGAAAACCATAGTGAATTAAATGTTGTTGATGATCAAATAGGTTCTCCTACTTATACTGTAGATTTGTCTCATTTATTAGTTAATTTAGCACAAACAGATTCTTATGGAACTTATCATGCAACAAATGAAGGCTATTGTTCATGGGCTGAATTTGCGGAATATATTTTTAAAATTAATAATAAAGATGTTAAAATAAATAAAGTTTCAACAGATGAGTATTTAAAATTAACTGGAACAAAACAAGCCTATAGACCAAAAAATTCTCGTCTTGATAAAAGTAAATTAGAAGAAATAGGCTTAGAAAGAATGCCTTCATGGCAAGATGCAACACAAAGATATTGTGAAGAATTAAAAGAAGAAACTTTAACTTTAAAAAGGGGTCAATAGCATGAAGTTTTTAGTAACAGGTGGAGCAGGTTTTATAGGAAGTAATTATTTATACTACGTAACAGAAAAGTATTCTGAAGACTATTTTGTGTGTTTAGATGCTTTAACTTATGCAGGTAACTATAATAATATTAAACCTTTAGAAAATAAAGATAATTTTAAATTTGTAAAAGGAGATATTACAGATAGAGAATTTGTTGATAAATTATTTGCTGAAGAAAAGTTTGATTATGTTATTAATTTTGCTGCTGAGAGTCATGTGGATAATTCTATAAAAAATCCTGGTATATTTTTAACTACTAATATTATAGGTACTCAAGTATTAATGGATGCTTGTCGAAAGTATGGTATAAAAAGATATCATCAAGTATCTACTGATGAAGTATATGGAGATTTGCCTTTAGATAGACCAGATTTAAAATTTACTGAAGAAACTCCAATTCATACATCTAGTCCTTATTCATCTAGTAAAGCTTCTGCAGATTTGTTAGTTATGGCATATTATAGGACTTACGGATTACCTGTAACAATATCAAGATGCTCTAATAATTATGGACCTTATCAGTTCCCAGAAAAGCTTATCCCAGTTGTAATAAGTAAAGCTTTAAAAAATGAAAAAATACCTGTATATGGTAAGGGAGAAAATGTTAGAGATTGGATTCATGTAGTTGATCATAATATTGGAGTAGATTTGATAGTGAGAAAAGGAGAAGTAGCACAGGTTTATAATTTAGGTGGTCATTCAGAGCGTACAAATTTAGAAGTAGTAAAAACTATTTTGAAACAATTAGGTAAAAGTGAGGACTTAATTGAATTTGTAACTAATCGACCTGGACATGATTTACGATATGCTATTGATTCTACTAAGTCAGAAAGAGAACTAGGATGGAAATTAACTCATACTTTTGAAGATGGTATTAAAGATACTGTTGATTGGTATGTTAATAATGAAGAATGGATAGAGAATATTTTATCTGGAGAATATAGAAAAAGTTATACAAAGTTATAATATTGTGTAATATTTGAATATAATAATTTAGTCTGCATTTGATAACTTCATCGTAAGATGGAGTTTTCTTTTTTATTACTTAAAAGATTATATGAATCTTAATTTTTTGACACTAATAGAAAGAATAAATAAGTTAGTGTAGAATAAGTGAGGAGATTTTTTAACTTAAAAATAAGTTTTATAATTAAATTCATTTTAAGTCTAGAAG
>CANQZL010000092.1 GCA_947628325.1 uncultured Bacilli bacterium | reverse complement strand
TCATTACCTTCTTCATCTTTCTCAGTTTCTGGTTTAATGTTATAAGTATCTTCTTCCCCATCTTCATGTCTTACTTTTATTTCATAAGTATCATCTTTATCTTTTAATAATAGTAACAATTGAGCTTTATCCCAAGTAGATACTTTAGAACCATTAATTTCTACGATAGTATCCCCAGCTACTATCCCTGCTTCAGCTACTGGTTTACCTTCTGTAACATTATGAATAACTGGTTTTAAAGAAGGAGCTCCCCAAATAAGAGCTATTACAAATAACAAAATTATAGCTAATAGGAAGTTATTAAATACTCCAGCAACTAAAATTATAAGTCTTTGATACCAAGGACGATTACACATAAATCTCTTTTTAGGTATTTTATTAGTATCATCATCTTCGTATATTTCTCCAGCCATTTGTACAAAACCACCAATAGGTAATGCTCTTATAGAATAATTAATGCCATCTTTACCTTTAATAGTTTTTACTACTGGACCCATTCCTATAGAAAATTCATGAATATATACTCCACTTTTTTTAGCTGTTAAGAAATGTCCTAATTCATGAACAAATATTAATATTCCTAAAATAAATATGAATAATAAAATATTTATAATTGTATTCATTTAATCACCTTACTAATTTAAAACATATTTATTATATTGATAATAATAATATAACCAAATATTATTAATGTCATACTATCTAATCTATCTAATATTCCACCATGACCTGGCATTATATTAGAAAAATCTTTAATTTCATTTTCTCTTTTTATTTTACTAAATAATAAATCTCCTAGTTGTCCTAATATAGATAAAATAAGAGTTGTAACTATTAAAACAAAAATATTAATATTACTTGTTATAACATTGTAATAATAAATAGATGCTATAGCAGTAGCTACTACTGAACCAGCAATACTTCCTTCAACAGATTTCTTAGGAGATACTCGAGGTATAAGTTTATGTTTACCTATTAAGCATCCCACAATCATTGCAAATGTATCTGTTAATATAGCAATTAATATTAAATAAAGTAATAACCATTTATTAGCATACTCTAATAAAATTAATAAATTGAAAAATAAACCTATAAGTGTTGTTATACCAAAAAGATATAAAGCATCTTTTGTCGTATAATTACCTTTTTTATCAAATATCGAAGGAATAAGTAATAATAGTAATACTAATCCTATAATACCATAAGATACTCCATTATAAATATATGATGCTTGCAGTCTATTAAAGACTATTAATTCTAAAGAAATAAAACCAAGTAAAATAATTAACATAGAATATGGTTTATGACTAGTTTTTAATTCTATTATTTCTTTATAAGCTAAAGCTGCTATTAAACCAGCTCCTATACTAAAAGGTATTCCTCCTAACAAAAATAAAGGAATTACAATAGCAAGAGCTACTATAGCACTAATAATTCTTGTTTTCACTTAGTATTACCTCCAAATCGACGATCTCTTTTATTATATTCATCAATCGCTTTTTCAAATTCTTCACGATCAAAATCAGGAAATTTAGTTGAAGTAAAATACATTTCTGAATAAGACAATTCATAAATCATAAAATTACTTATTCTTTCTTCCCCACTAGTTCTAATCATAAAATCTATTGGTGGAAGTTCATTATACATATATTTATACATTGTTTTTTCATCTATATCATTAACATCTAATTTACCATCTTTAACTTCTAAAGCCATTTTCTTACAAGCATCAGCTATTTCTTGTTGCCCACCATAATTTAAACAAATATTAAAAATACCTTTTTTATTATCTTTAGTCTTCTCTGTAATATAGTCCATTGCTTCTAAAACATCTTCTCTTAAATTTTCACGACGTCCTGAAAAAACAACTTTAATATCTTCTTTATGTATTTTTTCACATTCTTTTTTAAACCAATTAACAAAAAGATCCATTAAATATTTAACTTCTTCTTCACTACGTTTAAAATTTTCCGTAGAAAAAGCAAAAACACTCAATACTTTAACCCCTTTATCTATAATATATGGTGTTAAATCACGAATATTTTCAAAACCTCTTTGATGTCCTTTTAATTGTGGCAAATTATGTTCTCTTGCCCATCTTCTATTTCCATCTAAAATTATTGCAACATGTTTTGGATAATATTTTCCCACTCTAATCAATCCTTCTTATATGATTATACTATTATAAGTTATTAAAGGCAAGAAACAAAAAGGTATAATATTATTACAAATTAAAAATATGCTTAAGTTTAAGCATATTTAGAATGAATCAATATTTATTTTTACTTTATTTAACCCTAATATATAGGCATGAGCTTGAACTAAAGTACGTATAGCATTTGCCATTTTACCATTACGTCCAATTACTGCTCCCATATCGCTCTCATGAACAATAATTTCTAGGATAGTTGAATCTTCTTCACCACCAAATTGTTGAACACTAACCATATCTGGTTCTTTAGCGATACTTTTTACTAAGTACTCAGCAAATTCTTTTAATTCCATAACTACTCACCCTTTTTTTTAGATTCACTATATTTTTTCATTATGCCTTTTTTGCTAAGTAAACTTCTTACTGTATCAGTAGGTTGAGCTCCTTTACTTAACCAATAAAGAGCTTTTTCTTCATCGATAGTTAATTCATAATTTGCAGGAATTGGATTATAAGTTCCAAGTGTTTCAATAAATCTTCCATCTCTAGGATTACGTGAGTCAGAAGCTACAATTCTATAAAAAGGTCTTTGTTTAGCTCCGCCTCTTTTAAGTCTTATTTTAACTGCCATAATATTCCCTCCTTCATCTAGCGCTCTTAATATACCAAAAAAAAAGATATATGTCAACCATAATTAGTTGACACTATCATTTTTCAATTACTCTGTAGTAGTTTCTGTTTTTGTTTCTTCGATATATTCTTCATTTACATTATCTACTTTTGATTCTTCTTCATAAATATCATCCCATGGGAGTTCATCATCTTCAATAGCTATCTTCACTTTACCTTCCCCAACTATTTCTACTCCCAATTCTTTTTCAATATTTAGATAAACTTCATTACCTTTTATTTTAACATCTTGAACTGTAGGTTGTTTTAAACTTCTAACAATTATCTCATTATTGTTAGATAAAGCTTCCATATCTTTTACTCTTAAACGCATTACATCACTATAAGTAAAATTTCTTGTTGTAACAGCCGTTTTAGAATCATTATCATAAGAATACCATACATTAATATCAAAAGAACCCTTTATATCTACTTCATTTTTATTATTAGTCCCACTAAAGTTATGATTAATAACCCAACATCCTAAAACTGTATTAGGGGTATTTTCTGGCGTTAAAGAATAATTATTTTGTGAAGTTTTACGACCCTTTCCAATAATTGTTTTAGTTACTATTTCTTTATAATTAGACATTTTATTCACCTCTAATTTAATGTATGCATAAATGTCCTAAATATTGAATATTACATAATAAAAAGACATAAAATTAATTTATATCTTCTTCTTTAATTTTTAAAATATTTACTTATATTTCTTCGAGCTGTAGATGTTACTACATGATTTAACCAAGATTTACGCGGATGAGCTGATTCTTTAGAAATAATTAATATACGATCTTTATTTTGTAACTTATGAATTAAGTTTACTTCTTTACCATTTATATAAGCTTTATATAAAGTATTTCCTAAATCAGTATGTATTTTATAAGCAAAGTCTATTACACTAGAACCAACTGGTAATTCCACAATATCTCCTCTTACACTATAAACATATATATTACTAGTGAATATTTCTTTTTTTATACGAGATATAAAGTCAGCATCATTTTCTACAACATCATTTAAAGATTTAATAGTATTAAAAAACTGATAATTCATTTTTAATTCATGTTGCATTTTTACTTTGCCTTCTTCTTTAAATTGTTTCCAATAAGCAGCAAGTCCTATAGTATTAATATCATCCATTGTTTTAGTTTTTATTTGAAATTGAATAAGATGATTATCTGGACCAAAAACTGTCGTATGTAAAGAACGATACATATTAGTTTTAGGACAAGCTATATAATCTTTAAATTTATTATTAAGAGGTGTATATATACTATGAATAAGACCTAATACTCGGTAAGGATCTTCATTATCATCTAAAATAATTTTAAAATTTACTAAGTCATGAATATTTTCTACTTTATATCCTTTATTTAATTTTTTATAAAGATGATAAGTATTTAATATTTTTATTCGATATGTAAAATTAATTTTATTTTCTTTTAAGACTCTTTCTACTTCTTTACTAGCATCAAGACGACATTGTTCATAACTTTTATCTATTTCATCTCTTTTATTTTCAATAGCTTGATAACTATCTGGATTTAAATAAAGAAAACACAAATCTTCTAAAGCACATTTTAATTTAAAAGCACCTATAAAATAAGCAAGTGGGACAAAGAAATTTAAAGTTTCTTCAGCACTTCTTAGTTGTTTTTCAGGTGCTTTATAAGACAAGGTCTGCATATTATGTAGACGATCACATAACTTAATAATTATAATTCTCACATCATCATTTAAACTATTTATTAATCTTCTAATATTAGCATTTTTTTCATCATCTTTAGAAGAAAAATGCATATTACTTAACTTAGTAACTCCATCTACTAAGAAAGCAACATCACTTCCAAATTCTTCTTTTATTTTTTCTAGGGTATAATCAGTATCTTCAACAACATCATGTAATAATCCAGCACATAAACTAGCTCCATCTGCTTTAAAAGCCGTCAAATTCATACAAACATTTAAAGGATGAATTATATAAGGTTCTCCACTTTCACGTTTTTGATTACGATGAGCATACTCTGCTACCTTATAAGCTTTTCTTACTACTTCAACTTCTTCTTTATTATATTTTTCAACTTCTTTAATTACATCTTCTATAGTCATAACTTCACACCCTATAAAAATATGTAACAATCATACCACAAAATGGCAATAAAAGTAAATAATTTTGCCTTTTTTAAAACATTTTTTATAGAAAAATTAAAAACCACTAATATAGTGGTTCATTTTTAGGAGTTTTAGAACTCTTTTTATTCTTTTTTAATATTATAATAATTACTATTACTAGAATTACTACCCCAATAATAATAAATTTAAAATTATTAAAGAATTTCTCAATAGCACTTTCTTGCTTAATTAATTCTTCTAAAGTTACTACATAATATGGATTACCATCAGTAGTAAAATTAATATATCCATTAGTTACTTTAGCACCTTCAGTAACCAAACTATATACTCCATTTTCATCATATGAATATATTTTAACATCCATATCATTAGCAAAAGCATCATCTAAATAAAGTAATATTTGTGAATCTTTTGGTAATTTTGTTTGATAATTATTTGTTTTTCCTTCAATCTCATTAAAAGAAACATCTATATCCTCCAAAGGAACTGTATTATTTAAAACTATTTGATATAGTAATCCTCCATAAATATCTATAACATTATAATATAGTTTTTTTTCACTTTCTTTTAACAATTCAATAGCATTCCTAGGTACTATATGTGAATCATTTAAAGTAGCTTGATATAATAAGTTAGATCCAAAATTTATATTATCAAAACTTTGAATTACTGTCGCTTCTTGAGGATTTTTATAAACTAAAATAGTATACTCTGTAAATTCATCATTATTCTCTGTAACTTTTATCGTAATAACATTAACTCCTGAAAGTAGATTTTTATTCCCTGTAGTTTCAACTATTGCTGTATTACTTTCAGGTATTGCCTCTATATTTAATGTTGCATACTCTTTAGCAACTCCATATATAAATTTTTTATTATCCCCACTTAAATCAAGGCTTAAATTATTTACTTTCAAAGATCTTAATTTACTACTTTGAGAAACACTTTGAATTTCTTCATTTGACCTTGTTATATTAATTGTATAAGTCGACTCTCTACCACCTGATGATTCCACATAAAGTTTAAAAGTATTTTTACCTATTTGTAGTTGTTGTCTTCCTGTTCCTGTTACAATTGCATTAGGATCATTAGGTTGAGCTGTTATCAATATACTATCAATATCTCTACTAACTGTAGCATTATATTCGGTCTTACCTTCTTCATAAACAATATTTGTATTTGTAACAAGAATACTTTTTAAACTAGTATCTCCCGTTCTATTATCTTTTCTATTTATCATTATTTGATAAGTTCTTGATGAACCACTTTGAGCTTCTACTACAACTCTTACTCTATTTAAACCATAACTTAATTTTTTTACTCCTGTTCCCGTAATAGTTTGTTTACTATCGCCTTTTTTAGCAGTAATTGTTACTTCTGTAGTTTCTGGAGGAACTACTAAATTATAATCATAAGTAGTCTTTTTAAACGTTGGTGAAATAGTAAAACCTTCTACTCCCAAATATCCTATAAATGTATCATCACTTGGTTTAGTTATATCTACTGTAACTCCTGCAAATGACTGAGCAATAGGATCACCATTTGTATAATAAGAATCCTCAACATTCCCATTTTGATTAACTGCATCTATTTCAAACTTAGTTAAACCTTCTTTTAATACTGAAAATTTAAATTGAATTTGATT
>CANQZL010000091.1 GCA_947628325.1 uncultured Bacilli bacterium | reverse complement strand
CGACAGAGGGAGTCGAACCCCCAACCTACTGATTACAAGTCAGTTGCGCTGCCAGTTACGCTATGTCGGCAAAAAAATGGTGGGCGATATAGGACTCGAACCTATGACCCCCTGCTTGTAAGGCAGGTGCTCTAACCAACTGAGCTAATCGCCCAAAACTGCTCTGGACAAAACTAAGTATACTAAAGAACAAAATAATTGTCAATAAATTTTTGAGAAATTGTAGTAAAATTATTAATTTTTTTGCAAGTTATCTCGTTTAATTAGATTTACTTAGGTTTTATCTGATTTAGTTTTGAGTTTAATTTTTTAAAAATAAAAAGTCTCATTTAGAGACTTAATATATTAACTGGTGGCTCCAACGGGAATTGAACCAGTGACACAAGGATTTTCAGTCCTCTGCTCTACCGACTGAGCTATGGAGCCATGGCGGTCCGTACGGGATTCGAACCCGTGATCTTCTGCGTGACAGGCAGACGTCATAGGCCTCTAGACTAACGGACCAAATGGTTGCGGGAGCTGGATTTGAACCAACGACCTCCGGGTTATGAGCCCGGCGAGCTACCAGACTGCTCCATCCCGCGATAAATAATAAATGGCGGAGGAAAAGGGATTCGAACCCCTGCGCCGCTCACACGACCTTCCGGTTTTCAAGACCGGTCCCTTCAACCAGACTTGGGTATTCCTCCATACTTCGCTTTACTTCAGCGACAAATTGATTATAGCATAAGTTAAAAATATATGTCAACAAAAAAACTATATTTATTTAGGTAAAAAAAAGATATTTTACTATTTTTAGAACAATTTTTTAAAAGTAAACAAAAAAATAACAAAAAAGTATTGCAAAAGCCCTTAAAATGCGATATACTCAAGAAGTCTTATGGAAAAGATAGGTGTTTGCCCAAGTGGCGGAATAGGTAGACGCACAGGACTTAAAATCCTGCGAGATTTAACCCTCGTGCCGGTTCAAGTCCGGCCTTGGGCACCATTGATTATTACAAGGTTTTACCTTGTTTTTTTTTATAAAAAAAATAAAGATTACTCTTTACTTTCTTTAAATTCCTCTATCCATTTTGGTAACATTTCCCTTAAGGGAGAAAAACCATTCTTATCTTCTAAACTTTTTTTGTCTTCAATTTTATAATCAATATTTTTAATACTTAGTTTAAATCTTTTATTTTCTTCATCTACTTCTATAATTTTTGAATTAATTTCTTCCCCTAACTGAACGTAATCAAAAATATCTCTTACAAAGTTATCAGATATTTCAGATATATGAACTAAACCATTATATCCATCTTCTAAAAGAATAAAAATACCATACTTTTCTATTCCAGTTACCTTTCCTTTTACAATGTCACCTACTTTATACTTTGACATTTTTCCACCTCGTTAATCATTATACCACAACAAATTATTTACACCAAATTATTTCTAAGTTATAATTATACGTGGTGATGGCAATGGAAAATAAAAAAACTGACATTATAGACCAAATAAAAGAAACACTTGATACATTAAGACCTTATTTAAATATGGAAGGTGGAGATGTAGAATTTGTTGATTATAAAGATAAAATAGTTTATGTAAGACTTACAGGAGCTTGTCAAGCATGTATGTTTTCTGATGATACAATTAAAAATGGATTATATGAGACTTTAAAAACAGAAATACCAGAAATTGAAGGAGTAATTAATGTAACAGTTTAATTACTTTTTTTAAGCCAAGGAAATAAATAAATACCAAAAATATCTTGGATTTCTCCTATATATTTTTCATATTCTTCTATATTATTTAACATATTTACTAATATTTTTTCTTCTTCTAAATCAATTACCATATCACTAATAATATCAAAATAGTCAAAAGGAAAAATCATTCTGACAAAGAAATAATTATAATTATTATCATCTACTCTATTATCAATTATTTTAAATAATAAGTTATAATCATTAGTTTGTCTTATATAAGTAGCTAAATCTTTATACTTTAGATCAAAACTAAGATATAATGGATTATAAAATTCTAAGGAATTAATACTATGAAGTCCTTTATGAGATAAACATAAGTCTATGTTAAGAGGATGTTTTTTTAAGTATTGAATTAGTATTTCGGCTATACCTATATAGTAATCAAAACTTTTATTAATTAATGGATTATCTGATAATTCGCTTATTTGAATTTCTAGATAATCTATTTTATTTTCCCAGAAAGTTTGCATACTTATATAATTGTTTTTATACATATTACAATCAATACTATTAAATTTAATAATATCTTCTAAAGTAATATTATCTATTAAGACATTTATTTTAAATAAAATGTATTCTTCAGATATTAATTGTTTATCTTTATTAAAGACAAAATCATGTAATTTAAGTTGTTTAAAGTTATTACATATTTGGTATAAATTGTCTATGTAGTCTTTATTAAAATAACATTTAGTAAATAAATAATTTATTCCATCTATTTGAAATATTATTCCATCTTTATATTTTTGATAATCTTTTATATCTATTTTATAATATTTTTTTAAAATTTCTATCATATTACATAATATGAAAAAAACTTAAGAAAATTCTTAAGTTTGATTAGCATCGTTTGAGGCTTGTACGACAGTTGGCTGAATTATAGGAGGCATTACCATTTGATTTGGTTGCATCATTTGCCCTTGAGGAGGCATTGGTTGCTGTGGCATTGGTGCTATTGGCTGCTGAGGCATAGATGGTACTCCTTGATTTTGTAAAGCATTAAAATTATTAGTAAAGTTACTCATCATAGCAAGCATTTGTCCATTAATTAGTTGTTCTTTTTGTTCAATGATGGCTTCTCTATTTTTTAATTCAGCTTCTTTATTATATAAATCACGATATACTTTTTCTTGAATAGTTTGAACTAGGTTTTTAACACCTTCCATAAACATTTCTTGAGCTCCCATAACCACTTCATCTAAGCTAGCATTTGGAGCAAAACTTGGAGTTGCACTCTGATTAATTACTACGCTAGGAGTTGGTGAAGCTTCTTCAGCTATTTGAGCATTTGGAACGATTGTTGATGGGTTGGCTACTTGAATTCCCATTCCATCTGGCATAATAGGTTGAGGAGCAGGATTAGGAATACCTGCTACAGGTTGAATGCTTGGATTAACAACGGGAACTACACCAGTATTTTGTAGACCTATTTGAGCATTTGGATCAACAACAGGCATTACTCCTGTATTTTGGATATTTTGAGCGATAGGTTGTTCTACTTGAACTGGATTGGCAATAGTAGACATTGGATCAATAACTGTTGGTTGAGCTTCTACTAAAGGTTGATTTACAGCAATTGGATCTTCAGTTTCTGGTAAAGGTTGTCCTAGTCCAACTGGTGATACTACTTGAACAGTATTGTCTACTGGAGGTATGCCAATAGGAGTTACTGGTTGAATTTCAACTGGTTGTGGAGCCATGGCATCAGCCATTTGATTAACTTGACCAACACTTGGTACAACTACTGTTCTTGTTACAGGATTATTAGAAACAACCATGGAGTCATTTCCAACTACTCCCATTTCAGGAGTTGGAGGTTGAACTGCATTAACAGGTTGAATCAATTGAACTGGTTCTAAAGATTGCTCAGAAGGTGATGCTGGCATTACTGGAGAATTTAACTCAGCAATTCCTGGTACAACTTCATCTTCATTAGCTATATTATTATCATTATTTGGAAATATTGAATTAGGATTTACTTGATTACCTACTGCATCGTTTTGATCTAATGGAGCTTCTGCTGGAGTACTATCTAAAGTAGCTCCACTTTTCTCACTAGAGTTATAATTATCAACCATTTGTTTAGCTGCAGAAGCACTAACAGATATATCTCTTGAGTAAGTTCCACTAGCATTTATACTTTCGATAGCAGGAATATATTTATAAGAGCCTACATTACCAGATATTATTGCACGCATTATTGTCTTTATTGTTGACCATTCATCATCTGTTGCAACTTTTTGTAAGGAGCCATCAGCGATTTCACTAACATGCAAAACAGTGAGCCCATGTGGGTCCACAGCATTTTCAGTTGTAATTATATATCTTTTTTCTGTGTCAGGAATCATAAATACTGAAACTATATTTGATGATAATGTTTCGCCAGATTCCTTCAAGATTGATATCTTTTCTGGCATTGCAATCCCTCTCTATTCTACTCTACAATTTATTATATCAAAATATATTTATATTTTCAATCATTTATTTTCTTAATTTGAAACCAACGGCAGCCATAAGCACAATTATTTTCAATATAAGTTTTTAATTCAGCAATATCATTGATTTTTTTACAATTTTTATTATTAGAATCATAAAAGCCTTTAAGTCTTAATTTCCCATAAGCCCAATCACCGACAATATAATCATAATCGTCGAAATAATCAGTTATTTTTTCTTTTAATATTTCTTTATCAATAGCATCTTTTACATCTTCAATAACTTCATAGTTAACGTCATTAATTGTTATTTTTCTCATCAACTTCACCCACCAATATATTTTGTTTTTTAAAATAATCATCTATTTCATAAGGATTATATGCTAAAAGAACTGCTGTACTTTTAAAATAAAAATTATTACTTCGAGCTGTAAATAGTAATTCATAAAAATCTTTTATTTTAGTATTATCTATTTTTTCAGTTGAATTTTTCTTTAAGAGCATATCGATAAGATTTTTTTGAACAAGATTAAAATATTTATTTTTCTTTTTTATACTTTTCTTTTCTTGACGATTATTAAAATTATAAAATTTTTCTAAAGTAGAAATAAAATTTTTATATTCATCTTCAGTTGTCCCATATTTAGTTATTACATTTTTAAATGATTCTTCATCTTTTTTTTCATAACACTCTAATATTTCTTCTTCCCCAAATAGTAAAACAAGCATTCTTATAATAACACATAAAAATTTATTATAATTTAGGGAATCTTTTTTATCTTTGGATGATACATATAATTTAAATGAACTATCTATAGCATCATTTATAAAAATGTTATTTTGCATATAACCACCTACTATATAAATATTACCACAAAAAAAGATAATTAACTAGATATAATTGCACTAGATTTTTCCAATATACCTCCATAATAAGATGGGACATTACCAACTACTATTTTAGAGGCGATAAGAGTTTCAAAGTTATTGTTAAAATCATAATACGTATTGGGAGTTATAATATCACTTTGAATTTCTGTTACAAGGTATAATTCTATTAAGATGTTATTTATACCATAATTAGAAACTTTAGTTTTTAAGTTTATTTTAGTACTACTAATAACATTAATCATACAAGGTATTTTAAAACCAAGATTATCTAATAAGATATTTCTATAAGCTAAACCAGAAGGAATAAAGAAAACTCCTTTTTTATATTGATAAGGTATAATTTCTTGAATTTTTAATTTATCAATATTTTCATATAATCTATTCATACTATCATATAAATATTTATTAGCTTCATTTAATCGATAGTCTATAGATATTATTTCTTCTTGACTATTAGTATTTATATTAATAATATCTAAAAGTTCATCTTTTATTAAAGTTTCTTTGTTAAAGACATTAAAAACATAAGTATGAAGTGTTTTATTAACATAATTTTTTATATTGTCTTCAATAGTAGGAATTATTCTCTTACCAATAAGACCTATTATAATATGAACATTTATAAAGATTAATATGATAAATAAAATAATATTTTTCTTTTTTCTTTTTCTTAATTTCATAATAAATTATATGAAAAAAAAAGGACTATATTAAAATAGTCCTAAATTAAAGTAATTATTAATAAAGAATATACAACCTACGATAAAGACAATTACTATAATAACCATTAGAATTCTTATAATAACTTTGGTAGCATGCATATCTTCTTTTAAATCATTGAAGTCATCAAAATCACTTTGAGTAAAGTTTGATGTATTAGTTATGAAAGATTTATCAATAGATTCAGTATCAGATGGTTCTATTTCTAAAGTTTTTGTATCCATAATATTACCGAGATCAGCAGTTGTATAATAGTTAGTTTGACTTTCTTCTGTAATAGTAACTTCTTCACTATCTTTTTCTTTTTCTTTATTTTTCTCCTTACGTTTTTCACTTATTTTTATATCTAAAGAATCGGTATCGTCATCATCATCTCCATAAACAAAGTTTTCAAATCTTCTACTCATTTCATCTTCATTTATAGTTTCTTCTGATAATACTCCCATAACCTTAGTATTTTCATCATCACCTTTTAAATCTTGTAAAATATCTAAAGGATCTAATTCATGAGAGCTTTCTTCGAAATCTTCTTTGCTATCTACTTCTTCTTTATTATCTAGTTCCTCTTTAGATATAAGTTCTTTAGCAGTAATTGTATCAATTAAATCTATTAATGTTTGTTCTTGCTTATCTTTACTTGATTTATTCTTTTTCTTAGATTTATTTGAAATTCCATTGTCTTTTTTGGATGATAGTGATTCTAAGTCTTTAAGAATTTCCATTTGGGAATCGTGAACTTTTTTTAAACGATCTTCTTCATAATTTACTTCTTTTTTACTCTTAACATCTTTTAGTATTGAATTGATATC
>CANQZL010000090.1 GCA_947628325.1 uncultured Bacilli bacterium | reverse complement strand
ATTATATAGTAAATAAAATATTAGGATTTGACACTAATATTTTATTTTTGAGTAAAAAAGTACAATTTTTTTAAGAAAATAAGCATTTTTTCTTGATTTCAATTTGTATTTTTGTTATTTTTAATATGTAAGGGTAATACCTTATGATAAAAGAAAAAATATTGGGAGGTAGAAAAAAATGGGAAAACAAGAATTAGTAGAATTTATTGCAGCTAAAGCTGGACTTACTAAAGCAGATGCTGCACGTGCACTTGATGCAACACTAGAAGGAATTACTACTGGAATTAAGAAATCTGGTAAGGTTGCTTTAGTAGGATTTGGTACTTTTGCTTGCAAAGAAAGAGCTGCTAGAGAAGGTATTAATCCATTAACTAAAGAAACTATTAAAATCCCTGCTAAAAAAGTTGCTTCATTTAAAGCTGGAAGTAAACTTAAAGATGCAATTAACTAGTTTCTAGTTACCATAAAAAAAACCATAAATTGAAAAATTTATGGCTTTTTTTTATTATTTTTATTATACTTAATATAGTAGGAGTAATTATATGAAAAAAAATGCTAATGATAAAACAATTAAATTAAATTTTATTTTAATAATTTTAAGTATTATTTTACTCATAATATCTTTTATTATTAATAAATCAACAGTTATAAGACCAATTTTTTGGATTATAGCAATAAGCTTATTAGGTTTAAATATTTTTTATAATAATAAGTTAAAAATTACGACTATAATTCTTGTTATTTTATTATTTTTTGGAGGATCTATTATATTAGATGGAATATTATCTGTAACTTTTAAAAGAATTCCTGTTTTTGCTTATAATATTATTACTAGTGGTAATACTAAAGTATATAATGCTATTGGGATTAGAATATGGCAATGTGATAAAAACGATTATAAAAATATAATTGTTGATCCTTTTTATAAAGATGGATATATGTGTGATAGTGAAAATATTGATGTTTTAGATTCTAATTCTTTTTTAAATTCAATTGTTTCTAACTATTCTGAATATAAAAATAAATATATTAAAATAAAAGGAAAAATAAGTAAAAAAACTGGACAGAACTATATAGAAATGCAACCTTATGAAGTAAAGTCAATTACTGTTAATGGTTATGTAACATTTGCTGATAATATTACTTTAAGAATTTTATTTAAAAATAATTCTAAAGAATTAGATGATTTTGATATATATGATGAAATAACAGTTTTAGGTATAATAAAAAATTTAGAAATGGAAGATAATAAATATATTGTTTATATGAATGAAAGTGAAGTAATAAGTAATATAAATTTAAAAGAATTTAATATTTCTGTTACGGAATCTAACTCTTGTAATACTGATAAGAAATTAATCTTTAGTAATGAAACAAATAATGTATATAATTATTGTTTAGAAGAGATGATAGTTTCTTATCCTGATAATAATAAATACGAAATAGCTCATGCTCTTTCTTCAAATAAGTTAAATATTAGTGATTTGTTAATTGATCCAGTAGATACAATTAATAATGAAAAAGAAAATATGATTATTTATAGATTTGAATCATATAGTGCTTTGGTTTGTAATAATAAGGATATAATTTTAGGTAAAAAAGATATGTCTTTTGATGATATGGTGTGTACTAATGAAGAGGAGATAGAATCTTAGATTAAAATAAATTTTTTACTTATTTGTTTTACTTTTGTTTTAAGAATTGATATAATGTTTATAGGTGATAAATACCTAGAATTGTTTAATATGATGTAAGGAAGGTTTTGAAATGGCAAAAGAAGAAAAGAAAAAAACAACGACAGTTAAAAAGAAAAATAATACTAAGAAAGAAATAAATGAAAGTCCAAAAAGTGTTAAGACGACTAAAGTAGAGAAGAAAGTAACTCCTAAAAAGGAAGAAGATAATAATTATGGTCGAACTTTGTTGGCAGCAATTTTAATACTTGTAATATTTGTTGGAGGATATTTAACAATACAGTATCAAAAACATGGTGGTTTTAGTAATCCAAAATATGAAGCTACAAAAGATGAAATTAAATTTAAAGAAGAATATGAAAAACTTAATGGAACAGTTCGTTCTAATGGAAAAAAACATAAAGAAATATCTATTTTAGATGATAATAATATTGTTTATATTTCTGTAGATGAAGCTGCTGATATTTTGGATAGTGGTTCAGGAATAATTTACTTCGGTTTTTCAGCTTGTCCTTGGTGTCGTAATATAGTTCCAGTATTACTTAATGCTATGAATTCTACTTCATTAGATAAAATATATTATGTTGATGTAAGACCTAATGATGATGCAACAAGTGATATTAGAGATACATATACATTAGATACTAGAAATAAAGCTAAAAGAACAAAAGATGCTTCACAATCATACTATAGAATACTTCTTGCTTTAGCTAATGAACTAAGTGATTATGTTTTAACTACTGACAAAGGTAAAGAGGTAAATACTGGAGAAAAACGTTTATATGCTCCGACAGTAGTAGCAGTTTTAAATGGTGAATTAATAGGATTTCATGAAGGATCAGTTGAAAGCCATGAAATTGATAAAGATGGTAATGTTCCAGATTTAACAAAAGAACAAGAAGATGAATTATTTAAAATATATACGGAAATGATTTCAAAATATTTAGGAGATGAATGTTCTACTTCAGATGAAGAGGGATGCTAATCTCTTTTTTATTTATTTTATTCTTTAAAAATAGATTTTAGTAGTTTATAATACTATATGAGGAGGTTGGTCATATGAAGACTATTTCATTATTACCTGCAGATACATATATAGTTATTAATAAATCTATTATTTCTGAAGATGATAAAAAAAATATTGTGTCTTTATATGAACCTATTATTGGTCCTATTGCTGTAGCTTTATACTTTACTTTATTAAGAGATATTCATTTGATGGAATTTATGAGTAATGATTATACTCATCATCATTTGATGAAAATTATGAAAAGTAGTATAGAAATTATCAAATTAGCTAGAGAATCTTTAGAAGGAGTAGGACTATTAAAGACTTATTTTAAAGAAGGAGAAGTAAATTCATATGTTTATGAATTATATTCACCATTAAGTCCTAAAGAATTTTTTTCTTCTCCTATATTTAATATAACGTTATTTAATAATTTAGGTAAAACTGAATATGAATTAATTAAAGCAGAGTTTGAACTTCCGAAAGTAGATTTAAAAGAATATAGTGATGTTTCTAAAGAACTAAATAATATATATCGTTCTTCATCAAATATAGAACCAATAGAATCTAGAGAAAGAAATTCTTTAAATATTAGACTTGATAGTAATATTGATTTTGATTTAATTTTATCTTCAATGCCTAAAGGTTTATTAAAAGAAAATGCTTTAACTAAGAAAACTAAAGAATTAATTGAGCAATTAGCTTTTATATATGATTTAGATACTTTAAAAATGATTGAATTACTTAGAACAGTTATAACTGATAAAGGAACATTTGATAAAGAAAGACTAAGACTAAGTGCTAGAAAGTATTATCAATATAATAATAGTGGGCAATTGCCAACTTTAGTGTATCGTACACAGCCACAACATTTAATATCTCCAGAAGGTGATAATACACCATTAGGTAAATTACTTTATATGTTTGAACATACTTCTCCTTATGATTTCTTAAGAATAAAAAATAAAGGAGCTAAACCAACTGCTAGAGATTTAAAACTAATTGAATCATTAATAATAGATTTAGATTTAAAACCAGCAGTTGTAAATGTTTTAATTGATTATGTTTTAAGAAAAAATGATAATAAATTAAAGCAATCATATGTTGAGACTATTGCTGGTCAATGGAAAAGATCTAATATAGAAACAGCTAAAGAAGCAATGGAATTAGCTAAAAAGGAAAATAATAAACTTATAAAGAAAGATAATAATAAGAGTCATAAGAGTAATGTGACAATGGAGCCTGTATGGCTTAATAAAGATATAAATAAAGAAGAAATGACACAAGAAGAGCTTTCAGAATTAGAAGACTTATTAAAAGATTTTGGGTGATAGTGATGAATGAAAAAAACTATTTTAGAGATGTTAATGATAATTTATTAAAAAAAAGCTATGATGAAGCTTGTAAAGATGAAAAATTTGGTTGTTTGATAAAAAAAATTAAAGTATCTGATGATATAGCTATGAAATATACTTCTTCTTTAGAGGATACTGTAAAAGAATTAAATAATTGTCATAAATGCCAAGGTATTATGTATTGTCAAAATAGAGTAGAAGGACATGTTTTTTATCCTAAAAAAGAAGATAAACAGATAGTTTTTTATTATGCTCCTTGTAAATATCAAAAAATAATAGAAGAGCAAGAAAAAAATCATATGACAAATGATAAAAATATTTTAAATGCTAAAATGTCTGAAATAGATATAACTGATAAAAAAAGAGTACCTATAATTAAATGGCTTAAAAATTTTTATGATACTTATGATAAAAATGGTAATTTTAAAGGTTTATATCTTCATGGTAATTTTGGTAGTGGGAAGACTTATTTAATTTCAGCTTTATTTAATGAATTAGCTAAAAAAAGAGTTTCATCAGAAATTGTTTACTTTCCTCAATTATTAAGAGATTTAAAAGGAGACTTTGATACTTTTGCAGATCGAATTGAATATTTAGAAAATGTTGATTTACTTTTAATTGATGATATTGGAGCTGAAAAAGTTACGGAATGGAGTAGAGATGAAATACTTGGAACAATTCTTCAAACAAGAATGAATAATTACAAAACAACTTTCTTTACATCAAATTATACTTTAGAAGAGTTAGAAAAACATTTAAATGCTGATAAATATAGTGATGATGAAATAAAAGCTAAAAGAATTATTGAAAGAATTAAACAACTTACTATTGATATGGAATTAATAAGTGCTAATAGAAGAAAATAAAAATCAATTCAAGGATTGCTTGAATTGATTTTTTATCTTTCTTGAATCTTTACTAATTTTGCTTGAACAACTGTTCTAATTCCTTTGTTATCAAAACAAGTTGAAAGAGTTAATAATTTATCAGTTTTAGTAACATCAACATTAAAATCATATATACTTCTTTCTTTCATAGTATTTATAAATGTTTCAAAAGAAGAATCACTTGTAAAATCAGTACTTATATAATAAGATTCAGCTTGTATTTTATATATTGAGAATATTTGCCACATTGTATTGTATTTAATTGTCGATAATTGAATAATTTGATTATCTTCATTAGTATACCATTTTGCATTTAATGAATCATTTAATGAACCAAACATAACTTTGTCTTTTCTACCATGACCATATATAACTGTATTTCGACTTAGATTTTCAAAATCATCTCTAAAATCAGCAAATACCCATCCAGCACTATTTTTAGATTTATCAAAAGCATGTTTCAAATAATAGTCATTATCTTTTGTTTGAACTACTGGATAATTAATATTTGTATTGTTAACTATTAACCAGCCAACTGTATCTTTGTTTTCTTTTAATAATTCAGTAAAATCTACTGATGATAATGGAGTATTAAGATACTTCCAATATAAAGATGTTTTTTTATTTTCTTCATTATTTTCTTCTACTGGAGGTTCTTCTATTAATGTACCTTCATCTGTAATAGCTTTAATAGGAGTATCTTCTGTTAAAGCATTACTTAGATTATTAATACTTACACCTTGGATAAACCAATTAATAATAATAGCACTTGTGATAAAGAATATTATAGATGAAAGCATAACACTATACTTATATATTTTATATTTTTTAGTTTCTTTAGGAGCAAATTTATAATATAACTTATTAATAGCAAATTTATTTAGTTTTTGTTGATATTTTAAATAATTGGTTTTACTAATATGAACTTTTTCGACACGATTAAGTTTTGTAAGGGGAGAAGACTTTCTTGTTGCAATATTTTTTTGATTACTTAAATTAATTAAAGCAATTTTATTTAAATTATATAATTGTCTTCCAAATTCTTCACTATCAACGTTTAAGGTAAAGTTTTTTAATTTTGATATATCTTTTGGTTTAAATAAATGAAATTTCTTTTTCTTGCTAGCTGCTGTTTCTTCAATACTAGTAACTTTTTTAGAACTGAATATTTTTAAGGCATTGTGATGATTTATTAAATCATCTAATTTTATAATTACAGTATCATATAAAGATTTCTTTTTCTTTAAGTTTGGTAATTCAAGATTTTCGTCAACTTTAGCTCTTAAATCACTTATTTTAATCTTTATAGTATCAGTAAGACTAATTTTTCTTTTAGGTAATTCAAAATCATTATTATTTTTATTTTTAGAATTTAAAAGTTTAAATTTAGTTGTTTTACTTAATTCTTCTTCTTTTTCAAAACTATACTGGCGAAGAGCTGTCTTTTCTATTTCACTTAGCTCTTCTTGGGGATTTATTTGTTCAATATGAACATTGTTTTGCTTTTCATTTGAGTTATCATTCATATTAAAAACCTCTCTATCATAAATAATTATATCATAAACATTTCAAATGTTAAATAAAATTAAATTAATAATGAAAATCTTTGAATAAAATGATGCTTTTACCTTTGAAATTAACGTAAAAATTGGTATGAAATTTTTATTGAC
>CANQZL010000089.1 GCA_947628325.1 uncultured Bacilli bacterium | reverse complement strand
AATGAATTTTTATCAATTGAAAATCCAACTAGAGAACTAATAATAAATCTAGTTGAAAAAATCTATATTTATCAAGATAAGATGATAGATATTATATTTGCATTTAAAAATACTTCATAAAAAATGTATCAGGTGATAGCTTATGGAGTATCGCTAGTAAATATGGAACTACTGTTGATAAGTTAAAAGATATCAACAACTTAAAAACGGATTTACTTAGTATTGGTCAGAAACTATTAATACCAAAAAATAACAATAATTCAAATAATACAATGACATATGTAGTAAAAAATGGTGATACATTATATAAGATAGCTCAAACTTATGGAACTACTGTAACAGAATTAATTAATCTAAATAATTTAAAAACTACTATCTTAAGTATTGGACAAGTACTTGAAATACCTAGTAAATAAGAAATTCTGTAACTATTATTAGTTACAGAGTTTTTCTTTTTCTAAAGGATAATTTTAAATATAAAAAAGTTAATAGTAGTCATAATAAAAAGATAATAAATATTTAAATAACATCTAAATTATTTTATTAGAACACCAATTAAAAATCTATATGGAAGATGTGGTAAACAAAGTAAAAAAAGTGTATAATGTTATGAAAGTATTGGAGGTGTGGTATGTTAATGTATGCAAGTGTTGGAATTTCTGAATTAGAAATGCCTACGAAGAAAAGTCTTGTAATATATATATCAAATTGTCAACATAGATGTAGAAATTGTCACACCCCATATTTGCAGAATTGCTATGGAGATTTATTAAAAGAAAACTTTGAAACAATATTTAATGTATATTATGAATATTTTGATATAGTATGTTTTATGGGTGAAGGTAAAGAAACTGAAGAAGATAAAAAAGAAATGTTAGATTACTGTACTTTTATTCATTCTAGAAAAAAAATGACAGCATTATATTGTGGTAGAAATTGTCAAGTAGAAAATTGGATGGACAAATTTGATTATATAAAAATTGGTTCTTATCAAGAAGAAAAGGGACCAATAACTGAGTCAACAACTAATCAAAAATTATTAAAAAAAGAAAATAATAAATATGTAGATATTACATATATTTTTTGGAAATTAAATAACCACTAGGGTCAATTTCAGGTGGCGAAGGTGCTGAAATCATCTACGCCCTTCGCAACAGCGACTCCTTTAGTAAAAGAATAGCTAATGAATTAGAAAACTATGGTAGAGATGTAAGAAAGTATTATCAAAGGAGATATCCTACTGATTC
The DNA here is from genome assembly GCA_947628325.1 of uncultured Bacilli bacterium. Classification (GTDB taxonomy): domain Bacteria; phylum Bacillota_I; class Bacilli_A; order RF39; family UBA660; genus Coprovivens. The sequence goes on along the minus strand of CANQZL010000089.1, from coordinate 5,421 downwards.
AAGTAAAGATTATTATTTTATTCATCGTAATACAGGTAATACTGAAGCTGTTATTGTTGAATATGGTTTCTTAGATAATCAAAAAGATGCTGATTTACTAAAAAGATATTGGCGTGATTATGCTGAAGCAGTAGTAAAAGCAATTGCTGAATATGTTGGAGTACCATATAGTTATACGGGATCTTTATCTAATGAAAACTATTATATAGTTCAAAAAGGAGATAGTTTATGGAGCATTGCTAATAAATTTGGTTTAACTGTGGAAAAATTAAAAGAAATTAACAACTTATCTAGTAATATGTTAACAGTTGGACAAAGATTATTAGTAAAAGATACAAGTTCTAGTAATGACGTTGGAGTTTATTATACTGTAAAAGCTGGTGATACATTATATGGTATTGCTAAAGAATATGGTTTAACAGTAGATGAATTAAAGAAAATGAATAATTTAACAAGTAATACATTAACTATTAATCAAAAGTTATTAGTTAGTGGAACTAGTGGTAATAATTCTAGTAGTGAATATGATACTTATATAGTTAAAAGTGGGGATAGAATTTTTATGGAGAATAATTGGTAATAATTCAAAATTTAATAAAAAATATGTTACAATATTATTATAATAATTGGTGGTGTGTCAAATGAACTTTGAACAAAAACTTAATATTGTAATTAACGAAATAAGAACAGTTTATAATTTGAGTAATGAGCAAGCAAGTTTAATAAAACACAATATTATTAGTAGAGTAAAAATGTATCAAAGCGCTCATCCTGACTTTATTAATGACGAAACAAAAATAGTTGCAAATAGTTCTGATATTGGAGATTTTTTTATTAATAGATTAGTTAATAATATTAGAAATTATGATTTTGATGAAACTTATAATAAAGATAATACTCTTAAGGGAGCATATACTTCAAAAGAACAATCTATATATATAGGGAATTATAAATTTATTGAAGATATAACCCTTGATAAATTACAAAATAGAATTCATAGTGTAGACAATGAAACATTGAGAAAAGCATCTTTAAATGTATTTAATCATGAACTAGGTCATGCTTTGCAAACTTCATTTAAAGGTAATTATGGAAATAATGATAATAAATATGTACAATTAATCAATAATCTAAGTGCAAAATATCCTAATACTTTTAAACTTCAATCTAATGGTGAAATGTTAACAACAATACAAGAAGGAATGAAAGCAACCCGTAAAAATGACAAAAGTAAAGATGCAAGAGAATTCTATGCAAAGAATGCATATACTACTCATCTTGATGAAATCTTTAATGAAGATGAAGCACTTATAGTTACAGGAGTAAATAAACCACAATTTTCATATGATATGGGTAATGGTTTTTCTAAAAACATCTATAATTATCAATCTAGCAATTATAAAATAACTTCATATGGAAGAATGATGAAAATTGTAATGGGAGAAGAATTAACTTTTAAAGCTATGTATGAAGATTCAATAGTAGCTTATGAATTTTTTGATCAATTCAAAGATATTTCAGATAAAGTATATCATGGAAAACCACCTATGTTTAATATACTTAATTCACTAAATAAAATTAAAAGTGAAACTTCTTTAGATGAATCTTTAAAATTAGATTTATTTTTAACGGCTTGTTTACAAAAAAGAGTTGCTCATGATTTAAGAAATTCTAATCTTACTCAAGACAGCATTAATCAAATTAAAAATTATGTATCTGAGTTTAGCAGTCAGATGAATAAAAATCCAAATTTAGTTACTCAACAAGACCAAATTATTTCTAGTATAAATAATATGATAAGTGAAAAAGAAAAACAATTAAGTGTTATCGTTCAAAGTCCAAATAATGATAGAAATAATACAAGCAATGTCTCAACTGATACACCATTATATAGACACCCTAAAGCTGATGAATTAAATGAGATTGAAAGAAAAAAACAAATTGCTAGACAGAATAATGATATTTCATTATATAGACAATTACAAAACGAACTTGAAAATATTATCAGAACTAATAGAGCACAAGTAAGTCCCCAGCAATGGGATTCAATGAGCAACGATGAAAGAAAATCATTTGTTCAATTAAAAATGATGGAAGCAAAAGTTTTAAATGATGAAGATGACTTTAACTATTGGAATGCTAATTTAAATTATTTAAGTTCAAAAGTTCAAGAAGAATCACAAGTAAGAAATTCTCAAGGATCATCACATGATATAACTTCTACTCAAGAACAAATACCTCAAACTGAGGTGACAGAAAGAATAAGAAATAGTAATTTAGGATTATCTGGATTAACAGAACAATTAAGAAATGAATTAACTAAAATCCAAACAGCATACCATTCTATGATGTCAGATGGACATATTGATGACGAAGAACTTGCTACATTAATTAATATGAATAATAAAATTATAAATAATGGATATTCGTTAAAAAAAATAGCAACTAATCCTAATGACTTAAGAAAAATTAATACTATAATAAGTAGTCTCGAAGAACAACAAAAGAAAATGATTACTATGTTAAATAATAAAGAAGAAATTGGAATAGTTATGAAATAAAGTTTATTGATTTTTTAAAAGCAATTATTATATAAAAACAATCGTCCTAAAATTTATATAAATATAAAAATTAGGATGATTTTTTTAATGCTCTAATGTATTTGAAATTACTAACTTTATTTTTTATATAAATTTACAAATTATGCTGAATTTAGTAAGTATGAAATAAGTTTTACTCATTACTAAGTTCTTATGAGATTAAGTAACATTGTAGGTATATTATATTAAATACTATTACTAATTTAATTTTTAAAACCATAAAATTTATTGGAGGTATAAAATTCTATGGTTAAATATAAAGTCAATTTAAAATTTAAAGAATATGGAAAAAATTTAAATGAAATAATAACTGAAGTATTAAAAATAGAATTAGAAAAGCAACTTAATACAACTTGCAAAAATTTTAAAATAGAGAATTCATTTGAACATACTCATTATTTCCAAAGTGAAAGGAGTATGATTTAATGAATGGGAATGGTAAGTTTAATGTAGGACTTTACATAAGACTATCAAGGGATGATGGAAATATTGAATCCGATAGTATTGTAAGTCAAAGAAGTTTACTTAATCAATATGTAAAAGAAAACAATTATAATGTTATAGATGAATATGTCGATGATGGTTTTACTGGAACTAATTTTGAAAGGCCTGCTTTTAAAAGGATGATTAAAGATATTGAAACTGGAAAAATAAATATGATTATTACTAAGGATATGTCGAGACTAGGTAGAGATTATATAGGTACTGGTGAACTTATTGAAAAGTATTTTCCTAATAATAATGTCAGATATATTGCTATTAATGATGGAATAGATACATTTATAGACAATACCAATAATGATATCGCACCTTTTAAAGCCATAATGAATGATATGTATGCCAAAGATATTTCTAAAAAAGTAAAAACAAGTCTATATTCAAGAATGAAAGATGGCTTATATGTATCTGGAAGATGTCCATTTGGTTATATGAAAGATCCTAATAATAAAAATCATTTAGTAATAAATAAAGAACAAGCAGAGATAGTTAAATTAATTTTTAATTTAGCACTTAAAGGTAATACTTATCATTATATTGCAAATGAACTTACCAAAAGAAAGATAAAAACACCTGCATCTTATTATAATTATGCATGGAATACAAAATGTGGTAATAAATGTATTTCACAAGAACAAGGTATATGGGTTGATACAACTATAAAAGCAATTTTAACTAATCAAATTTATGTAGGAGATTCAGTTCAAGGAAAAACTAAAAAGATTAATTATAAATTAAAAAGGACAGTTAAAAATAATCCTAGTGATTATATTATTGTCTCAAATACTCATGATGCAATAATAGATAGAGATACTTTTAATTATGTACAGAACTTACTACCTAAAAATGTAAAAAGGCCAGAGAAGAAAAGATTTTATTTATTAGATGGACTTTTATATTGTGGAGAATGTAAACATCGAATAACAATAAGATATCAAAATAAGACAGGAAGAAGTTATACTACTTGTGATTATTATAGAACATATTCAAAGTATCATGTTTGTACTACACATACAAATAATTACGAAGTATTAGAAAAATTAATTTTAGATAATATTAAAGAAATATATAAGAAAAATATGGATAAGAATAAAGTAAAAAATTCTATTGGTAATATAGAATTTGAAGATAATACTTTAAAGATAAAAAAGGAAATTGAAAATTTAAAATATATAAATAATAAATTAATTGAAAATTTAGATAAAACTTATATGGATAGATTAAAAGGAATATTAGATGAATCCCAATATTTAAGAATAAGTGAAAGTATAAAAAAAGCAATATATAATAATAAAAAATATATTGAAAATTTTAAAAAACAAAATCAAGAATCAAACAAAATAGATAACAAAAAAATTGAAAAATACATTAATGAATTTTTATCAATTGAAAATCCAACTAGAGAACTAATAATAAATCTAGTTGAAAAAATCTATATTTATCAAGATAAGATGATAGATATTATATTTGCATTTAAAAATACTTCATAAAAAATGTATCAGGTGATAGCTTATGGAGTATCGCTAGTAAATATGGAACTACTGTTGATAAGTTAAAAGATATCAACAACTTAAAAACGGATTTACTTAGTATTGGTCAGAAACTATTAATACCAAAAAATAACAATAATTCAAATAATACAATGACATATGTAGTAAAAAATGGTGATACATTATATAAGATAGCTCAAACTTATGGAACTACTGTAACAGAATTAATTAATCTAAATAATTTAAAAACTACTATCTTAAGTATTGGACAAGTACTTGAAATACCTAGTAAATAAGAAATTCTGTAACTATTATTAGTTACAGAGTTTTTCTTTTTCTAAAGGATAATTTTAAATATAAAAAAGTTAATAGTAGTCATAATAAAAAGATAATAAATATTTAAATAACATCCAAATTATTTTATTAGGATAGACAAATAATTTGACGTAAGTGAAATTCTTAAATATAATTTATTTAGAAGAAATGAATTTATAAAATATAAAATTTAGGATAAAAAGTAGAGAAAATCAAATTAGTAAAGGATGTTAAAAAAGATTTCTTGAAAAATAAGAAAATATTTGCCCTAGAAAATCGTAGTAAATGTAGTTTTTGATAATAACGCATTAAATTAATAATATATGAAAAAGAAGTTTAAATGAGATAGGTGGTAGTATGGGATTATTTAGTTTTTTATTTGATGATAATGATAAAAATGATTTAGGTGGTTTGTTTTCCCTTTTTACTGATGTAGAAAAAGATAAGAAAAGAGAAGAACTTGAAAAAGAAATGGATTTATGTGGTTTAGAAGAATGGCAAAAAGACTTAGTTCGAAA
>CANQZL010000088.1 GCA_947628325.1 uncultured Bacilli bacterium | reverse complement strand
TATTTTTTATATATAAATCTTTTAGTACCAAAATAACTTAAACGTTCAATAATTGTTGATACTTCATCAACATCTTTATCAAAATCATTTTTGACCCAATAATTAACTACTCCTAATGCGCCATTAAAAATAAATAAAGAAGCATACTCAATATCTTGTTCACTTATTGTAGGTAAATCCTTTTGCCATTTATCCTTACATTTTTCATAAGCAACTTCTAAAACATCATTTAAAAAATAAATATTATTATTAGTATTAAATAATACTTTTACTAAGTCTTTATTGCTTAAGAAAACATTTAATAAATCTTTAGTAAAACCTGATACAGTATCATTATTGCTCTGTCTTGATACTAATTTTAATTCTGTAACAAATTCTTCTTCTATTTTATCTAATAAATCATAAATATCTAAATAATATCTATAAAAAGTAGCACGATTAATATCAGCTATTTTACAAATTTCACTAACTGTAATTTTCTTAATATCCTTTTTATTTAATAAATCTATTAAAGTATCTTTAATAATCTTTTTAGTATATTTTATTCTTCTATCCATTTTAATCCTCACTTATTAAACATATTCTTTTAAATTGTTTTATATATATCAAACTCTCTTAATATTGATGATTGATGTTATAAACAATCAAATTATATAATACATTTGTAATATATTCAACAAGTGTTTAATATTTTTTTGTAAGGAGAGATATTGATGAGTAATTTAAAAACATTATTTAATAAAATAAAATATAAGTATCCTTGGTATAAATTTTATCAAAAGAAAGAACGAAATATTGAAGTACCAAATGTATCTTTATATGAATATTTAAAAGAAAAAAATAAAGATAATATGAATAGTATAGCTTTGAATTATTTTAATAGAAAGATTACTTTTAGTTCATTTTTTAATGAAATTAATTTATGTTCTAGAGCTTTAAGAAGTCAAGGAATAAGACCAGGAGATGTAGTAACTATTTGTATGGCTAATACTCCAGAAGCTGTAATTGCTTTTTATGCAATAAATAAAATAGGAGCAATAGCTAATATGATACATCCTTTATCAGCTCAAGAAGAAATTAAATCTTCACTAATATCTACTAAAAGTGTTATGTTAATAGCAATTAATTTAAGTTATAAAAAAGTTAAAGAAATAATAGATGATACAAGTGTTTATAAAACTATTATTGTTTCTCCTAGTGATTCAATGCCTGTCTTATTAAAAGTAGGATATTATATTACCCAGGGAAGAAAGGTAGAAGTTCCTAAGAAAAGTGAAAGTTTTCTATTTTGGAACGACTTTATGAATAGAGGCTACAAATATCAAGATAAAGTTCTAGCTAAAACGACAAAAGATCAACCAGCAGTTATATTACATAGTGGAGGAACTACGGGAATTCCTAAAAATATTGTCTTAACAAATGGAAATATAAATGCTGTAGCTAAACAAGCCGAAATAATTTTCCCTTTAATAAATAATAAAGATTCAGCTTTAGCCGTATTGCCTTTATTTCATTGCTTTGGCTTAGTTGTTTGTGTACATGGACCTTTATGTTTAGGAGCTAGTAGTATTTTAATACCTCAATTTGATGCTAGAAGATTTGATAAGATACTTACTAAATATAAACCTTCTTTTGTACCAGGTGTACCAACTTTATTTGAAGCTTTACTTACAAATAAATATATGAATAATGTAGATTTGTCATATGTTAAATATGTTATTTCAGGAGGAGATTCACTTAGTATTGCTAAAAATGAAGAAATTAATAAATTTTTAAAACAACATAATTGTCAAAGTAATGTTATTCAAGGCTATGGAATGACTGAAACAACTGGTCCAGTAGCGTTTGGAGCTTTAGGTTCTGCTGAACTAGGAAGTGTTGGAATTCCTTTACCTAGTAATGAAATAAAAATAATAAATATTGATACAAGAGAAGAAGCTAAATTAGGGGAAACTGGAGAAATATGTGTTAGTGGTCCAATAGTTATGGCGGGATATTTGGAAAATGAAAAAGAAACTAATGAGATATTAGAAAAAGATAATAAAGGTAAAATATGGGTTCATACTGGGGATTTGGGATATATGAATGAAAATGGTGTTTTATACTTTGTTTCTAGACTTAAAAGAATGTTAATAGTATCTGGTTATAATGTTTATCCATCTCATATTGAAGAAGTTATAATGAGTCATAAAGATGTTTTAAATTGTGGAGTTATTGGTATTCCTCATCCCTATAAAGTTCAAGTACCTAAAGCTTATATAGTATTAAATAATGGTATTAAAGCAACACTTAAAGTTAAAAAAGATATAAAAGATTATTGTGAAAAAAATTTAGCTAAATTTATGTTACCTAAAGAATATGTTTTTAGAGAATCCTTACCTAAAACAATGATTGGTAAAGTAGATTATCGTGAACTAGAAAAAGAAAATAAATAGTTTTACTTAAAGGAGAAGCTTATAATAATAAGAACGTAGAATAAATATGAAACAGAATTAGAACAAGTTAAAATAATGAGAGATAGAACTTATAAATTAGAAGAAACTATTAGATATATGATTAATCATGAATGTTCTTTAGAAGACTATGCTAAAATTCTTTTAGAAAATGGAATGGATTAAGGCAAAATAGAAGAAATAGTTACTAGAATAAATAATAAAAGGCACTTTTAACTAAAATATATTTGTACTTTAAAAAATTATTTTAATTATTCTATATTTAAAATTGAGCTCTATGCATAATATAATTATTAAAAATATTTAACTAATATATCGGTTAAGTGCTTTTTATAAGTATTTTACCTAACTTGCAAATAAAAATAATATTTGCTAATATTATATTAGGAATAGTGATAATATGGAAGATAATTTATTGGATGTAAAAAGTTTATTTGAAAATATAGATTTTTTAGATAATGATACAATACAGAATTTAGATTTTTATGAGTGTGCTTTATATTTGGAAATTTTAAATAAGTTAGAAGAAAATTATAAAGAATTGATTGGTGAAGAAAATGAATGATGCGATAGCTTTAAATCCTCCAATGTTTTCTGAAAGAATAAGAGAAAACAAAGTAAATGTTACTAATCAATTAATAAAAGAACTTGATAAAGCAAAAGTTGATATATTAAAAAAAGCTTTAGACTCTAGAAAAATAAATTATAAAAATGAAATAACAGATTTTTTAGAATTAACAGAATATTTAAAAAAAAGTTTAAGCTCTAAAGAGTATGAAGATATAAAAATATTAATTACAAATATTAATCAAAAAGTAGATGTAGTTTTAAAAGATCTTATTTCTGGATCTACTACGGCTTTTTCAAAATTTCTTCGAGGAGGATATGAAAGCCTTATCAAACCTATGGCGGAATCAACAGTTGTTTCTTTAGCTGGTAGAACTGCTTTAATTTTGGCACCAACACTATCTTTAAAAATTGGAGCTGGGGCGGCTTTAGGTGGATATACTACTTATAAACTTATTAAAGGTAATAAATATAAGAAAATTGTTAATAAGAATTACGAATTAAATAAAATACTAGAAGGTTTTGAAATTAAAACAGATAAAGATGGGACTATATGTGATACAAGATTTAGCGAGGAAATCCAAGAGGGAATTCGTTTATTTTTAAAAAATAATAAAGTTAGTTTTTATGATACTGGTTATTTATCATTGAGAGAAACTATTTATAATTTGGATATACCTCTTAAAGAAAAGCTATGTCGCATACTCAATAAAATTAATGGTAAAAAAATAAATATTGATAAACGATTAGAAAAATGTCAAGAGAATATATTTCAAAAAATAAATAATAAAGTCGTTAAACCAGTAATTGGAACTACTTCTATTGGGGCTTCTGTTGCGACTAGTATAAATGCTATTAATCCTGCGATTTTATCAGCTCCTTTATCTACAGCTGTTGTGGGAGGATTAGTATCTAAGTTATCCGAGAGCACTGTTATTAAATTTCTTTCAAGTGGAGCTGTTGCATTATTAACCTCTTTTGGGCAAGGTATTCCACATATAGGAAATTCAATAAATAAATTTTTAACTACTGAAAATATTGCTGTTTCTATTGCTATAGGAGCAATGGTTGGAGTTGGAAGTGTAGCTACAAAAAGTGTTATAAGTGTTATAAAAAATTTGAAAGATAAATTCAAAACGAATAAAATGCGAAAGCAGATTATTGAGTTAGATGCTAAATTATATGAAAAAGATAATGCTAAAGAAATAACACTAATTAACCAAAAATTATTAGAAGAAGTTTCTTTAGAAGAAAAAGCAATTGTTGCAATTGTTTGTCAATATTTAAGTGAAAATAATGTTTATTGTGAGAGTATTCCTTCAAATATAAATGAATTAAAAAATATTATAAAAGGTTTAGATACTAAAAATAAAATAAAAGCAATTAGGTTATTATATACTTTAATTGATTATAATAAAAAAGAAAAGTTGAGCTTTAAAAAAGCTGTTTTAAAATATGGTAAAATGTGTTTAATTACTTTATTATGTGGGGCAGCTAGTTTATCAGTATATGATATTTTAACAGGAGGTGGCTTTTTAAATAATTTGGTCCTTAAAGGAGTACCTGAAAAATTACCAACTATTGATGAATCGGCTTTGCCTATTAGTAATAAATTAAAAATAAACCAAAGTAATTCTCCAACAAAGCTTGAACCCCCAACTGTTACTTCTGCACCTGCACCAAATCCTTCTGTTCCAACACCTGCACCAACACCAAACCCATCTACAATTCCGGTTGTAAAAAATAGTATAGATTCAAAACATGAGATAATTATGGAATATGTCGCTAAATTTAATACTAATCCTGAAGCTTTTGTAAATTCGTTAAAGACAATGAATCCTGATGGTATGTTTGATGAAATAACAAAATTGTCTTTAGATAATGTTATTAAAGAATGCGTTAATTATTTAGAACCAAAAGAATTAAAAAAACTTATTGATTATTTAAATAGTTTACCTTCTCTTGATAAAACAACTGGTGAATATGAGTCTTTAGTAAATTCATTAATTGCAAGAATTAATAGTATAAATTCTGATATTGAAAAACAAATTGCTAATAAATTAAAGTTTGCTAATTTTTCTAGGAAAGTAGGAGATGTCTCTATTCCTGCTGTTGGGTTAAGTGACCTAAAAGCTTATCATTTAAAAGAAGGAAAAGAAACAGAAAAATCTATAAAAATGCATTAATATTTAATTTATATAAATATATTTAAGTGTATGACTCCGTATGGAGCTTTTTTACTTGTTATTATATTTATATATTATAAAAGTATTTTTTATTTAACTTTACAAATAAAAATATTTATTGCTATTTATAATTAGAGTAATAAAAATACCATATATATTCATCTATTTGTGTTATAATTAATACGAGGTGTTATTAATATGATGTATAAAAGTGAAGAAGAATTTTTAAGAGCCTATAATCCTAATGATTATGATAGACTATCCTTGACTACAGATATATTAATACTAAGTATTAGTGATGAAGTACAAACTAATTACAGAAAATCTAATAAAAAATATATGAGTGTTCTTTTAGTAAAAAGAAATGATTATCCATATAAAGATAAATGGTGTTTACCAGGAGGATTTTTAGATATTAATGAAGATTTAGAAGAATGTCCAAGAAGGATATTAGCAAGAGAAACTAATTTACATGATATTTATTTAGAACAATTATATTCTTTTGGAGATGTTAAAAGAGACCCACGTATGAGAGTTGTATCAGTTTCTTATATGGCTTTAGTAGATAAAAATCGTTTAAAAGATAATTTAAGTTCTAATGCTTCTTGGTTTAATGTTAACTATTTTGAAGAAGATGATAATGTTACAGTTGTATTAGATAACGGAGAAGAAACAATTAAATTTAAAATAAAGAAAACTCTTAAAGAATCTACAAGTGATAAATATAAATTTGAAATTATTGAAAATGATAAAATAGCATTTGATCATCCTTTAGTTATTTGGTCTGGTATTGAAAGATTGAAGAATAAAATTAATTATACAGATGTTGTTTTCAATATGATGCCAGATTTATTTGCTTTAGGAGATTTACAACAAGTATATGAAGTAATATTAAATAAAAAGTTATTAGATCCAGCCTTTAGAAGAATAATAGCTGATAAAGTAGAAAAGACTGAATTTGTGCAAACAGGAGCTGGTCATAGACCATCGGCATTATTTAGATATAAGAAAAGTACTAAAAAATAATTTAGTACTTTTTTAATAAAGTTCTGGACATACACCTGGTTTTGGTTCATAGAAACAATGATTTTTATAAGATCCAGCTAGTTGTTGGTCATACCAAGTATTTTTACAAGATGTATTAGGAGAAGGAGCATAAAACCATAAAGCATTAGTAGCTGGATGATAATATTCACCATTTAAAACTCTTTTAGCTAAATTCTTTTCATTTGTAGTAGGTTTAGATTGAAAAAGTGAACTTTTAGTACCAACAAATTGATTTGGTTGATAGATAGCATCACTTATTGTTCGAATATCAGAGAAAGTAAGACATGATGCAATAGCACGATTAACTACAACATTACCAACCATTAACATTCCAAGATTTCCTTCATTTAAAGCTTCAGCTCGCATAATTCTCGCTAATAATTCTAATTCTTTAGAAGTATAATTTAATAGCATAACATTCACCTAATATAGATTATGTATTAGAATAGTCATTGGTACTAAAAAT
>CANQZL010000087.1 GCA_947628325.1 uncultured Bacilli bacterium | reverse complement strand
TCTTCTCTTCTTATCCATTCCATAACTAATTCTACGATATAATTTTGTTCATTTATTGTTAATTCTTGACCTTTTTTAATATGATGCCATTTTTCTAAACAACTACGACAACAAGTAGCAGTAGCATGTTCGGCAATAAAAACGGGATGATTTTTCATTGGGGTTTGGGCTCCATCATTTTTAGGATAGGCATCAGCTAATTTGTTTTTAATAAAATCTCTAGCATGTTTTTTTATTTCTTCATAGCCTTTACTATGTAAATAATCTAATTCTTTCTTTCGTAAGTGAAAACTACTTCTAAATTTTGAATAACTTAAATCATGTAGTTTTTTATCAATTATTTGCTTAGCTTTTTCATTCATTTTTTTCGCCAATATCTTGAGAAAAACGTAATAAATAACCATCAGGATCCATTACTAAGAATTCCTTATTACCTAATAATTTGTTATCTTTTCGATACCAATTCTCTTCCATTTGAAAACTAATTTTATAGCCTTTACTTTGTAAATCATTATATATTTTTGAAACATCATCGACTTCTAATTGAAAATTAATTCCTCTTCCAAAAGGATATTCTAATTTCCCTACTTGCCACTTATCATCTGCTTTGATTTCTTGTAACATAAACTGAATTTCTCCTAAAGAGATAAAAACAAAACTATCTTCTTTTCGCTCATATTCAATTTTAAAACCACAAGTTTTATAAAATTCTAAAGACTTAGTTAAGTTAGTTACAGATAATTCTGGAATATTTTTATTATAAAACATTAATTATAATTCTTTCTTCCATAAACCATGTTTATTACAATATTCATAAACAATCATACCTTTTTCATAGTCGAAAGTTGCTTCGGCTACTTCATTTGGTTTTAAATTATATCTAACAAGAGAATCACTATATTCAGCAGCAATAAAACCAATATAATGATCTTCTGCCATTGGATGAGCTACTTCCCCTACTTTAACATTAACTAAATCATCTTTAATCTCACATACAGGAACGTGTTTTTCTTTAGCTCCATCACTAGTATTCGCTACTAATTCTTTCATTGGTTCACCACAGCAATTAACTGTACAATTTTCTTCTAACATTTCAATAAGTGTTCCACACTTACTACATTTAAATAATTTCATATTTTCACCTCAATAATATTTTAACATATTTTACCTACTAATAAAATAAATTAATCTTTATTAACATCAATAGGATTTACATGAATTACCGTTAAATATATTTCAGGAACTTCCTTATCAATTTCTTTTTCTAAATCATTAGCTATTTTATGACTATCAAAAGTAGACAAAGTTCCATCAACAAATATTGAAAAACTAACATAGTATAAATAGCCGACTGGAGTAGCATTAAAATGATTTATTCTAACTATCTCTTTATGTTTTTTTATGATATCTAATACTTTATCTTTAGTCTCATTAGATATTGTTTTATCCATTAAAACATCATAACTATCTTTGAAAATTTTAATACCTGTTATAATTATCCAGATGGAAATAAACACTCCTACTAAACCATCTACAAAATAAATATTACATAGAGAAAGAAGAACAGCTACTAAGTTTAGTCCAGTAATAAACATATCATTACGATGATCTTTGCTATTAGCTTTAACTAATAAATTATTATATTTCTTACCAATATTATTTGTATAAAGATAAAGGAATAATTTAATTATAATAGTTACAAGACATACCATTATCAACCATACTGAAAAAACAAAATGTTTTTTAAAGAGTAAAGACATAATTGAATCATAAAAAACTTTTAATCCTAATAATATCATAGTTACACTAATTAACATTGAATATATATATTCAGCTTTTCCATGACCTAAGTTATGATCATTATCAGCTCTTTTACTTGATACTCTATTTCCAATATATGTCATAATAGAACTTAAAATATCTGAAGCACTATTAAAAGCATCGGCCATCATTGCTTGACTTTTTGATATTAAGCCTACTACTATTTTAATAATAAATAAAAATATATTACCAACTATTCCTAAAATACTGGCTTTTTTAGCTGCTTTAAATCTTTCCATAAGAATCTCCTTTACAATGTTATTTAATTATATCATATTTTAAGCAAGTGCAATATCTAGAATCATCATTATAGCAAAACCTATTAAAAAACCTATTGTATTTAATTTATTATTCTCTGTTGATTCTGGTATTAATTCAACTAATATTACATAAATCATTGCTCCAGCTGCAAAAGCTAAGAGATATGGTAACATAACGGAAATAATTCTTGTAAACAATAAAGTTACGATTGCTCCTAAAAGTTCAAAGATAGCAGATATTACACCATAAATAAAAGATGCTGTTTTACTCATTCCCTTATTTCTTAAAGGCATTGATACAATAAACCCTTCAGGGAAGTTTTGAATTCCTATACCTATTGCTAGAGCATAACAAGTAGCTAGTGATATATTAGACTTTGTTAAAAAACTAGCAAAGACTACTCCTAAAGCCATCCCTTCTGGAATATTATGAATTGTTATAGCAAACATCATTTTATCAATAGATTTGCTAGTACTTATCTTATTTTTATCTAAAAGATAATCAATAAAAAAGAAAAATAAAATACCTATTACTAAACCAATTGTTGCTGGAAGCCACTTTATTCCTTGACTCATATCCATAGCTGGAATAAGTAAAGACCAAACAGAAGCGGCCATCATAACTCCAGCTGCAAATCCTAATATTAATACTTCAATCTTTTTACTTAGATTTTTTCTTAGAAAATAAACCATTAATGAACCTAATACTGTTCCAAAAAAAGGAATTAATAAACCAATAAATACACTCATAATAATCTCCCTTACACTATTATATTTTATGTATTTGATTCTTATTGGTAACAGTTTAAGTAAAGAAAAAGTAGATTATTCATCTACTATATTATTATTACTATCAAATTCTATTTTAATAACTTTACGACTTGCTAAATAATCACACATATGAACAAATTTTTGTTCAGGAGTTTTAGGTATTGGCAATATCACATCACTATATTCACTAGTATTAAATTTACCCATATGACTAGATATACATTCACATACAAAGTCTACTTCATCTTTACTTATTTTTAAATTCTTTTGATATTTTCTAATAAATTCACAAGCTACTAAAGGATGATCAAATAAAGTATATTTAGATTCTTCTTCTCCTTTTTTAACACTATCATGTAATAATAAAGCCATAATAATTAAATCTTTCTTACGAGCTTCAAACTTATAAATACCAAATAATTCATAAGCCATTCTAATAGCAGCTTTAGTATGTCTAACTAATCCTCCATCTCCTTGAGCATAAGCAGGATGATACTTACCTGTAGAAGCTGCTGGTATAGTAAAAAAATAATCAGGTATTTTATCAATCATAAAACTTAGTGATTCTCTTACATCATCATTAACTATATAACTAAGTTCTTTATTAAATACTTCTTGTTTATTCATTACTACCACCATTTATATTATATCATATTTTTTTACTTTTTGGATAAGCTTAAACTTATATCTTCCTTTTCTATCCCACTACTAATTAATTCTTTAATTTTCTCACTAGCTGCTTTAAGCCAATCTTCAGTAAGTCCCATTTTACTTATTTCTTCTATTGGGACAATATAACCAAATTCATAAGTATGAGGATTCTTATATTTAAAATCATCTATATTATTTAAATAATACTCTGTAGCCATTCCTTCTAAAGCTTTCGTATATAAGATATCTAATTTAATATCAGAATATATATAATATCCAAATTCTAATAAAGCTACTAATATAGTTAATAGTATTTTCATAATAATATGAATATCTATATTATAAGAAAGAAATAAAGAAAATAATCCTAAAATAATACCTGATACTCTAGCAACATAAATACTAAAACTTTTAATACTTAGTTTATCTAAATACTTACCAACATACATATTAGCTTGTTCTTCCATTTTACCACGATAATAATTCATATTATGCAAAGAAAATCTTTCTGTAGTTTCATTGCCTGAAGCATATGAAACTACTAATGAATCATTATCTTTATTTATATTCGTAATAAAACTTTCTTGTTCTTCTTTATTTCTTGTCATATCAACCATAAAACCACCTGTTTCTATTAATTATCAGATTTTAAAACTGCTAAGAAGGCTTCTTGAGGGACTTCTACTTTTCCAACCATCTTCATTCTTCTTTTACCTTCTTTTTGTTTTTCTAATAATTTTTTCTTACGAGAAATATCGCCACCATAACATTTAGCCAAGACATTTTTTCTCATAGCGCTTATATTTTCTCTAGCTACTACTTTACTACCTATACTAGCTTGTAAAGGTACTTGGAATAGTTGACGAGGAATTATTTCTCTTAGATTAGTAACAATTTTCTTGCCCCTGTTATAAGCTTGATCTTTATGAACTATTATACTTAGAGCGTCTACGATATTACCATTAATTAAAATATCCATCTTAACTAATGCGGATGCTTTATAACCAGATAATTCATAATCAAAAGACGCATATCCTTTAGTCATACTTTTCAATTTATCAAAGAAATCATAAACAATTTCAGCTAAAGGAATTTCATAATGAATATTAACTCGTGTTGGATCTAGATATTCCATTCCAATATATATTCCTCTTTTATCTTGGCATAACTCCATTATTTGACCAATATATTCACTTGGTACAAAAATATTGGTTTTTATATAGGGTTCTCTTATTTCTTTTATTCTGCCTCGTTCAGGCATTTTAGTAGGACTATCTATTAATAATGTTTCGCCATTAGTTAATTCTACTTCATATATAACAGAAGGACTTGTTGCAATAACATCTAAAGAAAATTCTCTTTCAAGTCTTGTCATTATTATATCCATATGAAGTAATCCTAAAAATCCTGTTCTAAAACCAAAACCTAAAGCTTCACTAGTTTCTGGTTCAAAAGTTAATGAAGCATCATTTAATTGTAATTTTTCTAAGGCTTCTCTTAAAGCTGGGAATTTATTTGGTTCAACAGGGAATATTCCACTATAAACCATAGGTTTCATAGGTTGATATCCTGGTAATTGTTCACTAGCTTCATTTCTTAAAACAGTTAAAGTATCACCAACTCTTACACTCCTAATATCTTTAATTGAACCACTTATAAATCCTACTTCACCAGATACTAATTCTTTTTTTAATTCTTCTTTAGGATGATTAACTCCTAAATCAACAATATCATAAGTATCATTAGTAGCCATTAAACGGATTGTATCTTGATTAGTTATTTTACCATCAAAAACTCTTACTAAAGCGATTACTCCACGATATGGATCAAAATGACTATCAAAAATTAAAGCTCGTGTTGGAGCATCATTATTTATTTTAGGAGCTGGTATTCTTTCTATAATAGCTTTAATTAAGTCTTCAACACCTTCACCAGTTTTACCACTACATAATAAAACTTCGTCTTCACGAAAACCTAAAACTTCTTTTAATTCTTTTAATACTTTAGGAATATCAGCATTAGGTAAATCTATTTTATTTATGACAGGTATTATTACCAAATCATCATTCATCGCTAAATATAAATTAGCTAATGTCTGAGCTTCAATTCCTTGAGCAGCATCAACTACTAAGATTGCTCCTTCACAAGCAACTAAACTTCTTGATACTTCATAACTAAAATCAACATGACCTGGAGTATCTATTAAATGTAAAATATAGTCTTCATTTTTATACTTATAATTTAATTGAACTGCATTTAACTTAATAGTAATTCCTCTTTCTCTTTCTAAGTCCATACTATCAAGTATTTGATCTTTCATTTCATGTTTATCTACTCCACCAGTTATTTCTAAAATTCTATCTGCTAAAGTACTTTTACCATGATCAATGTGAGCAATAATAGAAAAATTCCTTATGTTTGCTTGCTTCATAAATCTCACCACCAAAGATTATATCATAAAGACATAAAATTAACTATATTAAGCCGAAAAAAAACGCTTAAAAGCGTTTATTCACAAGTATAACCATTTGACATATAATATTCTTTAAACAATTCAGCAGTAGGAACTGATTTACTAGTATATAAAACAAATCCTGAATGATTTCCACTAACATTATATTCTATAATATTATTATCAGACTTACTATTATATGTATTATTGCTTTCTTCTGATTTCATCTTATAATCTTTATCAATAATTTTTAGAAATTCTTCTTTTTCTTCTAAAGACGCATCATCGTTATTTTTTTTCATATTTTCTACATCATATTTTTCATATAATAGAAAATCCATATTATTATCATTGTAGGTAGCTTTTATTTTAGAATATAATTTAATATTATTGTATTCATTTTTATCATAGACAACAATTAATTCTTTTGAACAAATTATTTGTGTCGACTCATCATTTTCATTTTTTTCAGGTATTTTTATTTCTATTATTTTATCTTTGTCGTCTTCTTCCTCTTCTAAATGTTTAGATTCTTCTTGGTCTTCATTTTTTAATACCTTACTATAAATTTTTTCATTATTTATTGATAACAATATTCCTAAAAAAGAAATAATCAAAAAAATTACTACTAAACATAACATTAATACTTGTCTTTTATTATTATCTTTTATAATATCAAGAATACCTTTCATATTAGTCACGTATAATCAATCTTATAGAAATATTAATTAATTTCTTATTGATTGATCCCTTTCTATTTATATTTTTTTATTA